>CAZYHL010000021.1:0-14347 GCA_964646795.1 uncultured Syntrophomonadaceae bacterium | reverse complement strand
TCTCATAAACAAGCCTTGAATAACTATCCTTGAATAACTGTATATTTTCTTCCTAAAAGGCATATCTCCTTTATGCTTTTTCTGTATTCCCTGGATATTTTTTTCTCATACATAAAGGGTTAAAAAAAAGCGGCTTTTTAAGGCCGCATCCTTTTTTATTCTGCCGTATAGGGCAGTAAAGCCACCTGACGGCATCTCTTAATGGCAACGGTCAGCTGCCGCTGATGGCCGGCGCAGTTTCCCGACACCCGCCGGGGCAGAATTTTTCCTCTTTCCGTGATATACTTGCGAAGTTTTTCCGGTGTCTTGTAATCAATATATTTTACTTTATCGACACAAAAGGCACAAATTCTCTTCTTCCCTTTGCGTCCGCGATCCCGCTTCATTTAAAATCCTCCCTGCTTGTTTGTTTTCTTAGAACGGAACGTCGTCCTCACTAATTTGAATTTCTTCTCCTTTGATACCGCCGAAGGCATCTTTTTGCCCTGTTTGTTCTCCTTTTTTATCAAGAAACCTTACATTGTCGGCTACGACTTCCGTTACCCAGCGCCTTTGCCCTTCCTTGTCTTCATAGCTTCGAACCTGGATTCTGCCCTCAAGAGCAACCTGAGAACCTTTGTTCAAGTAGTTCGCGCAATTTTCGGCTTGTTTTCGCCAAACTACTATAGGAATAAAATCCGCCTCCCGCTCTCCTTGCTGGTTTGTAAAAGGCCTGTTCACAGCCAGGGTAAAAGTTGCTACAGCTACGCCATTTGCTGGTGTATATCTTAGTTCGGGATCTCTGGTAAGCCTCCCAATAAGAATAGCCTTATTCATATCATACACCACCTAAAATGTTCTTAGTCGCCCTCCCGGACAACCAGATA
The DNA here is from genome assembly GCA_964646795.1 of uncultured Syntrophomonadaceae bacterium. Classification (GTDB taxonomy): domain Bacteria; phylum Bacillota; class Dethiobacteria; order PWVN01; family PWVN01; genus CAZYHL01. The sequence goes on along the minus strand of CAZYHL010000021.1, from coordinate 13,481 downwards.
CCGCATGATTCCTTCTGTTATGTGTAAATTCTTTTCCATTTCGGCAATGCCTTTGCCTTCCTCTTCAAATTTAACCAAAAGATAGTATCCTTCGCGGAGATCATTGATTTCATAAGCCAGTTTTCTTAAACCCCAGTTGTTGGTTTCCGTTACCGTGGCACCGGTTTTTTCAATAATTTCCTTGACTTTATCCTCCAGCACCTTCCTGTTTTCCTCATCCAGGTCAGGCTGCAGGATAATCATGGCCTCGTAATTGCGCATGACGTCACCTCCTCCCTATGGTCTAATGGCCCCGCTTCTGAGGCGGAGCAGGGATACAAAAAATATATTATCATAACCTGTTGAGGATGGCAAGAAAATTCGCCCTTTGTTCAAATAAGTAATGAATTGCTTCTTTAATCCCTTCACCTTCTTCGCCCCTAAGGTCTTTATTCGTTAAACCTGCTGCGAATCAGATATTATTTCCTTAACCTGCCGTTCAAACTTTACCCTGGGAAGCAAGACACTGCGGCCGCAATGCAAGCATTTAATCCGAAAATCCATGCCGACCCGCAAAATTTTCCAGTTGTTAGCTCCGCAAGGGTGAGGCTTTTTCATTTTTACCACTTGCCCCAGGCTGAATTCCTTATCCAAGACTCCACCTGCTTTACCACTTATTTGGCTTATTTAGGTAAATTGTACCAAACATTTGTTCTATTGTCAATGTTTCTTTTCCGCTGCCTCTGCTTGATACTTTCAAGACAAAAAAGGCCTGCCTTAAAAAGCAGGTCCTTATTGAAGGTTCGGCAAATATTTATTTATCTTTTTCCAGGCCTGCTTTAATGTCTTTTAAAACTGCCGGGATTTCTTTGGTTCCGTCCACATTTAGGAGCAACCCTTTTCCCCGGTAATAATCAATTAAAGGCTGCGTTTGACGGGAATATACTTCAAGCCTTTCTTTGACCGTTTCAATGCTGTCGTCTCCTCGCTGGTATAGTTCTCCGCCGCAGTTGTCACATATGTTCCTGACCTGTGAAGGATTAAACTTAAGGTGGTAAGACGCTCCGCATTCCCGGCAAACCCGGCGGCCTGTAAGGCGCTCTATCAGCTCTTTTTCGGGAACATCAATATTAATTACCGCATCAAGGTAGCTGTCCATCTCCACAAGCTTGACTTCCAGAGCTTTTGCCTGCTCTAGTGTTCTTGGAAACCCGTCTAAAAGAAAACCTTTTTCACATTCTTCTTTTAACTTTTCGGCCACAATCCCGACAACAACTTCATCCGGCACCAATTGGCCTTTGTCCATGTATCCTTTTGCCTTTAAACCTAAATCTGTTCCTTCTTTAATTGCCGCTCGAAACATATCACCCGTGGATATATGCGTAATCTTATAGTCCTTTGTTAAACCTTCGGCCTGGGTGCCCTTTCCGGCTCCGGGAGGCCCCATGAGAACCAAGCGCATACAAAATACCTCCAGTATTAAGGATAATTTTTCTTTTATTATTCCACATGATCTAAAAAAATCCTGCCATTTATCTTTTAATATTATTTGAAATGCTTTTTGAACGGAAAGTTTTTTATTTCACTCCCAGCGTAAAGGCAATTTTAAGCAAAGTCTCCATAGCTGCCGAACGGGAGATATCCCAAGCCACGAAGGTTCCAAGTAAAGGAAGAAAAGGGCAAAAGGACGTTGCCAAAAAGACGGAAAACATTCCTGTATTAAGGCCTCCCAGCAATAATCCCGTTATCCTTCCCCGGGTCGGATATGGATCGTCTCGTTTTAATTTTATGATTACTTGAAGGGCAATTAATAAAACAAGAAAAAAAAACAAGAACACGCCTTTTAAAATAATCAGGGAAGTAAAATTTTCGACAACAGCCTCTAAGGCCCCAAAGCCTGCGGGCAGCTCCTTTATCCCCGGCATGCCTGCCAACCACTCCTGGTATATAGGAGGGAGGGGCAACCCGCGAACCAGAGACATCGCCGACATTTCTCCCCCAAAAGGTGGGGAAACCGCCAGGGCCAGGGGAAAGCGGCTTGCTACAAAAGGCTCTATTATTTCATCTAAATTGTTTATTGTTTTCAAATAAGCCGCGCCGCCGTTACTAAACAGCTGCGCCAGCCAGGCGACAGGGAGCAGCAATAATGCCTTTGCCGCACTGGCTCTAGCCCCTTCCAAGTAACCGTCAACGGCTCCTTTGATCAGCATCATAATTATCGCCAAATCAAGCCAATATTCCAATTATTATTCTCTCCCCACTTTGGCCTTCTGTTACTTACATATTTTCATCAAAAAGAAAATATACTAAAAATATTAATCAGTTTTATTTACGCGTAAGGAGAAAAAATGAGCTTAACCTTTGAATCAAAACTTTTCCCTCTTGTCAGGCGTCAGCCGCCAGTCAAAATCGACAGCAATGACCCTGATGCCGTCCAGAAACTACGGCTCAATTTATCATCTTTGCTTAAGGAACGCTTCCGGGAAAAGGAACAAAACCTTGTTGTCCTTTGTATAGGCACCGACAGGTCCACGGGAGATTCCCTTGGTCCGCTCATAGGGACATCTTTGAAGCGCAGGCTTCCCCTTCTTCCTCTTTTCGGCACCCTGGAAGAGCCGGTACATGCCGTGAATTTGGCCGCCAAAGTTTCGGCTATAAAGGATATGGTGGAAAACCCTTTTATCCTTGCGGTAGATGCTTGCCTGGGTGGAATAGATAACGTAGGCAATATCGATGTGGGGGCGGGCCCCTTGATGCCTGGAGCCGGCGTAAATAAATCGCTGCCCGACGTGGGTGACCTTTATGTAAGCGGGATTGTTAACGTAGGCGGCTTTCTGGAGTATTTTGTTTTGCAGAACACACGGCTTAGCGTCGTCATGAAACTGTCGGAAGTTATTACCGAAGGCCTTTTCGCCGTTTTTTCACCTCTTACTGAAGCAAAAAAGAGCTATGCCATTAAAAAAAGCGGAGTTCACTGACCCCGCTTTTTTTAATGAACCAATTTCCTCGCTAACTCTTCCGCCACCTCGACATCATTTCTGCCTCTGGCATTAATGACAGGTATCTCAAAAACCAGGTTCTGCTGATTCATGATATTGCTATCCATACCGGTAACAACGGCGGCATCCACAGGAAGGTTTGTTTTTAGCCCCACCACATTGTATCCCCTCTCCTGGAGAAGGTTCCTTAAAGAGGTTAGCCCTTCTTCAACAGCAATAGTCCTTTCCATTGAGCACCTCCTGCATTGAACTGTTCTATTAATATTTGACAGAAGGGCTGATTTTATACGGACAAGAAGAGCAGGAGCATAAAGGACCTCTCGCCCGGTAAAACATTAGTTCCACGGGCAGGAGGTCTTCTTCAAGGAAGTAAAGATTAATTTCCTCTACGGCAAGCCTTTGGCAGCCTCCGGTACCGGCCCGCAGCATTTTACTCTGGCTTGACGCAGCGCTTCTTCTTCTTCTCTGCTAAGATTATATCTGGTTTTTCCTGCCGCAACAGGCTTAGCATAAAGCCTGCCTTCATCTCGCCCGAAAATGCTGCTTAAAATGATGCCGTTGCCTTTTCCATCCAGGAGAGCTAAAGAAAAACTTAATTCACCGCCTGTATTGGGAAAGGCATTATACCTGACTAGGCCAAACCCGCTCAGGGCCTCAGCGGCTTTGCGTGATAGGCTTTCCTGCTGCTCGCCGAGGCTGTTGAGCTGCTCCTGCACGGTTTTAAGCTCGCCGTTGATAAAAAACAAAAGTTCTTCCAGGCTGCCGTCCGAACCCTGTCCCAGGAGGCGTTTGTATTTCTCTTCCAGACGGTGGAGACGGCGGCTGTTTCGCAGCAAAACAATAAACGCTGCGGACAGAGAACTAACGCCAATCGCAGCGGCAATTGCAATTACAGGGTTATTTGTCAGCTTTAAAAAAATTACTTCGATCATTTCTCATCACCCAAGCCGTTTCCTCGTACAATCCGTTCCTTTTGCTCAAATCTCGCTGCCCTTTTTGTCTAAGCGTATTATGTTTCACGTGAAACATAATACGCTTTAGTTTTGTGCTGCTGTTATGATTTCCGCAATTCTTTCCAATTCCTCTTCGTCATAAAAAGATATCTCCACGCGCCCGCTGCTGCTTCCCTGGTTCCTTTTTATACGCACGTGGCATCCCAAGACGTGGCGCAGCCTATCTTCCATGTCGGTAATAAATAAATCATTGGCTTCCAAAGCGGGTTTAGGATTGATGTTCTTTTTCTGCTGCTCTCGTTTGGCTCCGCCTCCGCCTGACATTACCTCGGCGTCTCTAACGGTTAGGCCCTTTGCGGCTATTTCTCTAGCTGCTTTAATTATTTTTTCCTTATCCCCCAGAGAAAGTAAGGCCCGGGCATGGCCTCTGGCAAGAGCGCCTTCCCGTACAAGCTCTAAAACCTCCTCGGGAAGCTGGAGCAGTCTTAAGGCATTGGCAATGGCTGGCCTGCTCTTGGCCAGCTTCTTAGCTAATTCTTCCTGGGTAAAAGAAAATTCCTCCATAAGCTGCCGGAAGGCCAGAGCTTCTTCAATAGGGTTCAAATCCTCCCGCTGCAAGTTCTCAATCAACGCAATCTCTAACGCTTCTGCCGGAGCCAATTCTTTAATGACGGCAGGAATCTTCTTCAGCCCGGCCAGACCCGCCGCCCTGAAACGCCGTTCCCCCGCAACGAGCACAAAACCGCCGCTCTCATCTCGCTGCAAGATCACGGGCTGCAAGAGTCCGTGAACTCTTATAGATTCAGCGAGTTCTTCCAGTTTATCCTGGGAAAAAGCTTGCCGAGGCTGACGGGGGTTTCTCCTGATTTTATCCATATCTATTTCCATAACCCCTGCCTGTACTCCTAGCGTTTCGCCGGCAAGAGGCAGCAGGGCTGATAATCCCCGGCCTAATCTTTTTTTGTTCATCGGTTGATCACTTCCTTGGCTAGTTCAAGGTAAACCTCAGCCCCCTTGGATTTTGGGTCGTAATCAATAATAGCTTTCCCGTAGCTCGGAGCCTCGCTCAGCCTCACATTCCTAGGGATAATGGTGTTAAATACCAGCTCGCCAAAATGTTTGATCACTTCTTCTACCACCTGCTGGGAAAGATTCGTGCGGCTGTCATACATGGTCATAACAACGCCCTCCAGGCGCAAGCTCACGTTTAAATGCTTCCGCACCAGTTCGATGGTATTAACCAGCTGCCCCAACCCCTCCAGGGCATAATATTCGCATTGTATCGGAACCAGAACGCTGTCGGCGGCCGTCAAAGCATTCACCGTGAGCAAGCCGAGGGAGGGAGGGCAGTCTATTATCGTATAATCGTATTTCTCCTGCAAGTTTTTCAACACGTTTTTCAGCCTTAGTTCTCTGGACATGGTGGGAACCAACTCTATTTCCGCCCCGGCCAGTTGGATGGAAGCGGGCGCCACATCCAAGTTTTTTATGCTGCTCTGCTGAATTATTTTTTCTAAGGCAACTTCGTTGATAATAGCATCATAGATACATTTTTCGATGCCGCTTTTCTCTATACCAATGCCGCTGGTGGCATTTCCTTGGGGATCAATGTCCAGCAACAACACTTTTTTAGCTAATCGAGCCAGACAAGCGCTCAAGTTTACTGCGGTAGTGGTTTTGCCCACGCCGCCTTTCTGGTTTGCTACGGCAATTACGTTAGACATAATATTGCTCCTCTCCCCCTTTTTTTACGACTTTTTTAGAAATTCGTGAAAAAAAGGGGAAGTCCTGCCTTATAACGTCCTCTTATTCCTCTTCTTTCTTTTTGTAAATGATCTTGCCGTTATTATTTTCCTTTACCCATTGAGCTTCCAATTCTTCAAAAACCCTCAGTACCGCCTTTAGGGAGGAAATAAGTCCCTCTCTCTCCGCAACAGTGATTCTTTTCGCCAGGTTATGAAATCTTAGAGTACGCCTTTGGTAGACAAGGTGTGCCAGCTGTTTGCCGTAGGAGGTGAGGGAAACCCTTACAATTCTGCGGTCTTTGTCGTCTCCTCTTCTTTTAACCAGGTTCATATTAACCAACTTATCTATCAGGCGGGTAGCGGCACTTTCGGTCATATAAATTTGTGAACTCAACTCACCCATTGTCATATTCTCGTTTTGGAGTAGCACCAATAAAGCGCTAACCTGTCCGGGAGTTACGCCCAGGCCAATCAGCTCTTTAATCTCGCCTAAGCTTAAGTAATGCATCAACTTCGGAAATATTTGTTGGATTTCATTAACAAACACGCTCATTTTTTCGTCTGCCATGTTTTCCTCCTTGTGCCCGCCCCATTGTTTTAGACAAGAATTTTATTTAATCTTATTTTATGAAAGGCCTTTTGTCAATTGAGACGGAAGGCTATATTTCTCTAGTTAGTTAAAATAAGCCGGGTATGTCCCGACTAAATAATAATATTTTAGATAAAGCTGTTCTTACTCGTCTCTTTTAGGCAGGCAGATCCTGACCTCATAATATTCACCACAATCCTTTTCAAAAACCCTGGGAATTAAACCTGCTTTTTTGACCGTTTCGACCGCCTGCCTGATGGTATTTAAAAAAATACGCAGGTCTTTAACTATTACCCTGGACTTGTTTCTATTGTTACCCCTTCGCTCGCCGATAGTATCTACCAGGTTCTCTGTTTGTTTAACATTTAATTCCTTATCCAACACTGTTTTTATTACTTCCAGCTGCTGCCGCGTATCCGTAACTTTTAAAAGCGCCCGGGCATGTCTTTCCGTTAAAGAACTGTCTTTAAAATATTGCTTGACTTCCTGGGGCAGCTTTAATATGCGCAATTTGTTGGCAATGGTCGACTGGCTTTTACCCAGCCGCTGCGCCAGCACCTCCTGGGTAAGGCCGAATTCGTTTAAAAGCCGCTCTAAACCTTCCGCTTCTTCCATAAAATTTAAATTTTCCCTTTGCAGGTTCTCGATAAGAGCGATAGCCCCCATACTGCTGTCGTTATATTCTTTAACAATGGCAGGGATTCTCGCCCAACCAAGCTTGAGACAGGCTAAGTATCTTCTTTCCCCTGCCACTAACTGGTATTTATGATCACGTTTCCTGACTATTACCGGTTGCAGCAACCCGTACGTCTTAATAGACTGAGCTAATTCCTCTATTCTTTCAGGATCAAAGACTTTGCGCGGCTGGTAAGGGTTTGGGGTCACCATTTCCAGCAAAATCATCTGCACCTCTTCTTCGCCTGATTCTTCGGGAGATAATCCCAGCAGCTTGTTCCAGGTTTCCTTCATATGCTACCCCCCCCTCCTTCGTTTGTAGAATATTTCGACATTTGGACGCTATTTCCTCCTGCTCTGGTAAATTATCCTATTATCTTACTGAATTGGTTTTTTTGCAGGCAGGCCGGCCCTGCGCGGATATTGAGGCTCGCTTTCTCTTTCCTTTTGAAAAAAAAGCAGACAGCGGTTTGCCCCGGTATATGGGAGGATCAGCCGGTGGTTTTCCAAATAAGCCCCGCCTAAAGAACTTAAGGCCTGCGCGGAATCACTAAGTTCCTTAAGGCCTTCCGGTCCTTTGTAGGCGCAAAAGGTGCCTCCGATAGCAGCAAAAGGCAGACAAAGCTCCAGGAGTACCGGCAAAGGCGCTAAAGCTCTGGCCGCCACCCAGGGGTATTTTCCTCTGAAGCCTTCCTTTTGCCCGTATTCCTCCGCCCTGCCGTGGAAAAGAACAACGTCTTCCAGAGACAGGCGGGTAATCATTTCCGTGAGAAAACGCAATTTTTTCTGAGCGGAATCAATAATATGCAGCCGCAAATCCGGTCGGTATATCTTTAATGCCAAGCCCGGAAACCCGGCACCGCTTCCCACATCCAAAAGCAAATCCTGCTTTTGAAAAGGAAGATAAAGGGCGCCCGTTAAGGAGTCTAAAAAATGCAGCTCTATTACATCTTCTCCCTTTATGGAGGTAAGATTGGTTTTTCGTCCCGCTTGTTCCAGGCAGGCATAGTATTCTAAAAACTGCTCCTCTTGTCTGGGAGTGAGGTTGAGCCCAAGCTTTTGAGCCCCTTCCCTAAGTTTAGTTCTTAGCTTCACTTTCCGCACTCCTCCTGCGGGATTGTTCCAGATAAATAAGCAATAAGGAGACATCGGCAGGATTAACGCCGGGAAGCCTGCCGGCCTGGCCGATGGAAGCCGGCCTGGCCCGCTTTAATTTTTCCCTGGCTTCCTTTCTCAAGCCTGTTATCTTGTCATAATCGATATTTTCAGGTAAAAGGCGCTGCTCTAGGCGCATACGTCTTTCCGCCTGGGCCTGTTGTTTCTCAATATAACCGGCATACTTAAGCTCTACTTCCACCTGGCTTGTTACTGCCTCAGGCAAAGAGGGGAATCCCGGGATAAGCCGCCTAAGGAGGCTATAATTTATTTCAGGCCTTTTTAAGAGCTTCGCCAAAGCAGTGGGTGCATTTAAGCTCCCGGCCCCTTCTTTTTCCAGCGTCAAGTTAATTTCCTCGGAAGGGCTGACGACTATCCGTGCCAATCTCGCTGTTTCAGCTTCAATAGCTTCTTTTTTTTGCAGAAAGGCTTTATACCTTTCTGCATCAATCAAGCCTACCCTGTGACCCAAAGGAGTGAGTCTTAAATCGGCATTGTCCTGCCTCAGAAGAAGCCGGTATTCCGCTCTGGAGGTAAGCATCCTGTAAGGTTCTCCGCCGGTGCCTTTTGTTACCAGGTCGTCAACTAAAACGCCCAGATAAGCCACGGAGCGGGGAATTATCAGCGGTGCTTCCTGCCTGTAAGCCAAGGCAGCATTAATGCCGGCCAGGAGTCCCTGAGCCGCCGCTTCTTCATAACCTGAGGAACCGTTCACTTGCCCCGCAAAATATAAGCCTTTTATCTTTTTGGTCTCCAGGGCGAGGGTAAGTTGAGTGGGGTCTATTAAATCATATTCTATCGCATACCCGGGACGGACAATCCGCGCCTTTTCCAGCCCGGGAAGGGTATGCAGCATTTCCAGCTGTATATCTTCCGGCAGGCTTGTAGACATTCCCTGCACATAATACTCCAGCGTGCTCCAACCCTCTGGTTCAAGAAAAACCTGATGGCGCGGCTTATCGGCAAACCGTACCACTTTATCTTCTATCGAGGGGCAGTATCTGGGTCCCCTGCCTTCGATCTCTCCTTTGTATAAGGGAGAGCGATGCAAGTTTTTTCTGATAACCACATGGGTTTTTTCGTTGGTATATGTAAGCCAGCAAGATAATTGTTTTTTCAATTTTCCGCCGGGAGAGGTGGTAAAAGAAAAAGCAAAGGGAGCCAAATCGCCCGGCTGTTCTTTCATTTTGGTAAAATCAAGGGAGTTTTTATCAACCCGGGGTGGAGTACCTGTTTTAAAGCGGAGAAGGGTTAATCCCAGTTCCTTTAAACTGGCGGAAAGGTTTTCAGGCGCCAGCTGCCCGTTAGGACCGCCTTTATGTTGCAAGCTGCCAATAATAATTTTCCCTTTCATATATGTGCCCGTGGTTAAGACTATCTTAGGCGCATAATATTTAACCCCGGTGTTGACTGTTAAGCCTACAACGCAGTCAGCTTCCGTCAGAATTTCATCCACTACACCCTGGCGTAAATCTAAGTTCTCCGTTTTCTCCAGTACCCGCCGCATTCTTTTCTGATATATTTGTTTATCGGCCTGAGCCCTCAAAGCGTGCACTGCCGGGCCTTTCCCGGTATTTAACATCCTGATTTGCAAACAAGTAGCGTCTGTATTTACCCCCATCTCGCCTCCCAGCGCATCAATTTCCCGGACAAGATGCCCTTTGGCCGGGCCGCCGATGGCAGGGTTGCATGGCATTAAAGCAATGGCCTCCAAATTCAAGGTTATAAGCAATGTTTTTAAGCCCATGCGTGCGGCGGCCAAAGCCGCCTCACAGCCTGCATGTCCGCCGCCGACAACAATAACATGGTATTTCCCCGCGTTTACCATTTACTTGCCTACTTTCCAATACAAAATTCCGCAAAAATAGTATCTAGGACATCTTCACCGATGTTTTCACCCGTTATCTCTCCCAGGGCATTATAAGCCTCATATAAATCCACGGCGAGCAGCTCCGGGGCAGCAAAGGCTCCTTCAACCACTTCTTTCAGCTGCTTTTGCGCCCTTTCAAGACACTGCTTCTGGCGCAAACTGGCTAAAAATGAAGAGCGTTCGGTTTCCACCGTTCCGCTTAATACCAATTCGGAAACAGCTTCCTCCAGGGAATTTATCCCCTTGCCGTATATTAAAGCGGTTTTAACAATTTTCTGATTGGCAAGCCACCCGGCCGCTTCTTTTTCCTCGATTTTTTTCCCCAGGTCAATTTTATTAAAAACAATTATTCCTTGCTTGTCCCGGAGCAAGGCTGCCAGCTGCCTGTCTTCTTCCTTAATAGGTTCGGACGCGTCAAGTACAAACAAGACAATGTCGCTCTTTGCCGCCAAATGACGGGCTCTTTCCACGCCGATCATTTCCACCTTGTCGCCTGTTTCCCTGATCCCGGCAGTATCTACAAGCTTAAGGGGTATTCCTTTAATATTAACGTATTCGACCAGTTGGTCCCGGGTTGTTCCCGGCACTTCCGTCACAATGGCTCTTTCCTCCCTTAACAAGGCATTCAACAGAGAGGATTTGCCGACGTTCGGCCTGCCGACGATTGCCGTTTCCACTCCTTCTCTGTATATCCTGCCGCGTTCGCTCTCTTTTAAGAGGTTTGAAAGCTTGTCCGCCAAAGCATTTGCCTGCGCCTTTATTTCCTCCGGTTCCAATTCAATAAGGTCTTCTTCCGGAAAATCAATAGCCGCTTCCAGATGAGCTATTATTAGAAGTATTTCACGCCGTATTTCTTTAACCTTCCCCGACAAGCTTCCTTCTAGCTGATTTAACGCTGCTTTTAGTCCGGTCTCGGTTTTAGCTCTTATTATTTGTAAAAGGCCTTCGGCCTGGGATAAATCTAAACGCCCGTTCAAAAAAGCCCGCCGGGTAAATTCGCCGCGTTCCGCCAGCCGTACGCCCTGGGCTAAAACGACAGCCAGTATTTGCCTTAAAGGTACAATTCCGCCGTGGCAGTTGATTTCAACCACATCTTCCCGTGTAAAAGTGTGGGGCTTTCTCATGAATGAAACAAGCACCTCGTCAATTTTTTCTTTAGTATCCGGGTTAATAATATGGCCAAGATAAAGGTGGTGCGTTTTTAAGGGAAAGCCAGAAATCCGGGGCTTAAATATTTTAGACGCCACTTCCCCCGCTTTCTCTCCCGATAAGCGGACTATACCTATCCCTCCTTCCCCCAAAGGAGTAGAAATAGCAGCAATAGTATCAAGGATATCCATTTACATCCGTCCTTTTCAGAAAAAAAAACCGCAGTCACCTGCGGCTCTTTATTTGAGAGTAATCACTACTTTCCTGTTAGGATTCTCCCCTTCACTGTGAGTAGTAACTTCAGGGTTTTCTTGCAGCGCCGTATGGATTATTCTGCGATCCTGAGGGGACATTGGCTCCAAAACCACATCCGTTTTCGTGCTTATAACCTTGGCCGCAATGTTATTGGCCAGCCGCACCAACGTTTCTTCGCGGCGGCTTCTGTAACCTTCCACGTCGACTACTATCCTGCCCTCAAAACGACTAAACTCCCGGTGTAGAATAATATTCAGCAAATATTGGATTGATGCCAGGGTTTGACCTCTTCTGCCGATCAATACTCCCATTTGAGGTCCTGATACTTCCAAAATTAGGACATTCTCTTCTTTAACATAAGCGTCAACTTCGCCTTTAAGACCCATTATTTTCAACATTCCCAAGAGATAATCCTGGATAAAGTCCAACGGTTGTTTTTTTACATCAATCTCTATTTCCGCTTGTTTAGATCCTAACAAACCAAGAAATCCTGCCGAAGGTTCTTTAATTACCTTTATATCCGCATTGTCCCGTTTGATGCCTAATTCCGCCAGCCCTTTGGCAATGGTTTCTTCCACTGTTTTTCCTGTAATTGTTTTACTGCTCATTTTTCGTTCTCCAACGCTCCCTTCTGGCTAGGCTTGATTAGAATAAGATGGTGAGCTAGAGATAAAATATTATTTAAGACCCAATACAATACCAATCCCGCCGGAAAGCGGTAGCTAAACCAGGCCATCATAGCCGGCATCACAATTAACATAGACTTTTGACTCTTGTCAGGCATCATTATCCATTGCTGCAAAAAAGTGGAGGCACCGGTGATAATAATCGCTCCCATCGCCACAGCCACAGGCAATTTAGAGACAATTTCCGTTAAATCGATACCCAGAAATAATGGAGAAAATCCATCTAACAGCGGCAGCTTTACCGGATTTGAGATCAGCCTGAACATACCGATAAGAATCGGAAATTGAATCAGCAACGGTAAACACCCGGCAGCCGGGTTGATATTGTTTTCCTTCCAAAGGTTCAATATCGCCTGATTCATTTTTTCTTTATCGTTTTTGTACTTCTCTTGAATTTTCTTCCTTTGAGGTTCCAGTTCCTGCATTTTTCTGGTGGAAATCATTTGCTTTTGCGTCAAAGGAATTGTTGCTATTTTAATAACAATTGATAATAAAATTATAGCTAAACCATAGTCGTTCGTTAACTTGTAAAAGTAAATTAACACACTTTCCAACAAGCCGATAATGGAATTCATTAGGAGCCTCCCTTATATCCCCTTTATTGAAGGGGGTCGTAACCACCCGGGTGAAAAGGATGGCATTTTAAAAGACGTTTGATCGTTAAAAACATACCTTTAAAACAGCCGTACTTTTCCACAGCCCTTAAAGCGTATACCGAACAAGTCGGATAAAAGCGGCAAGAAGGAGGCTTTAAGGGAGAAATAAAACGTCGGTATATTTTAAGCATGAATATCATTATTTGCCAACCTCTCTTATTTTAGCAAGCGTGCTTTCTTCAGCATAAATAAAATATCTTTGTTAAGGTCGTCGTAATCCGCCATAACAGCCGCCTTACGGACGACAATCACCAAGTTAAAGCCGGTTTTTATCTGCTGATAATTAAGTCTAAATATTTCCTTGTAAATTCGTTTAAGTCTATGCCTTAAAACACTGTTGCCTACTTTCTTGCTCGCAGAAACTCCCGCTTTGATAATTATTTCCTTATTAGGACAGAAATATAACACCGTATACTTACCGGCAACCGTTTTCCCCCGCCGGTAAACCTCAATAAATTCGCTGTTTCTTTTAATTAATTTTCCTCTTAAACGCAATAATGCCTTCCTTTCCTAATTCTACGCAGAAAGAATTTTTCTTCCTTTTTGTCTTCTCCTTAGTAAAACTTTTCTCCCCCCCCGGGATTCCATTCTCTTTAAAAAGCCGTGATTGTTTTTTCTTTTTCTATTTTTGGGCTGGAAAGTTCTTTTCATCTGATCCACCTCCAATAACCAAGGGGTTAAAATGCCTATGATAACTGCACTACCCACGATTATAACTTAATAGTTTCTTTACTGTCAAGGTAATGTTAACCAAGAAAGGTAAGCGTTAT
>CAZYHL010000020.1:8790-14753 GCA_964646795.1 uncultured Syntrophomonadaceae bacterium | reverse complement strand
TAAAAACCGGAGGACAATGAATGTTCTATAATTTGACGGTAGGGCTTATAGGCGGCCTGGGTCTGTTTCTTTTTGGCATGAACACTATGGCTTCAGGCATGCAGAAGGCTGCGGGGGACAAGCTGCGCCGCATTCTGGAGGTGCTTACATCTAACCCGCTCATAGCGGTGTTAACGGGTTTAGCCGTAACCGTTATGGTCCAAAGCAGCAGCACCACCACTGTTATGGTGGTAGGTTTTGCCAATGCAGGCATAATGAATTTAAGCCAAGCGATAGGTACTATTCTGGGAGCCAATATCGGCACCACTGTCACCGCCCAGATCATATCCTTCAAAGTTTCCCTTTTTATTTACCCGGCTTTAGGTCTAGGCGCTTATTTGTATTTTTTCGGACGTCGTCGTGTTTATAAACATATAGGCCAGAGCATCCTCGGGTTTGGCTTGCTTTTCCTGGCTATTGAGATTATGTCCGATGCCATGGGGCCTTTAGCGGAATACCAGCCGTTTCTTGATGTGGTTGTTGCCTTAGCAAAGCGACCTATTCTGGGCGTCCTGATGGGAGCTCTTTTTACGGCGTTGATTCAAAGCAGCAGCGCCTCAACAGGGATTATTATTGCCTTGACTATGAAGGGGCTGATTGATTCGCCTTCGGCCATAGCCCTTGTTTTGGGAACGAATATCGGTACCTGCGTTAAGGCGATCTTCGCCAGTATCGGCAGTTCCCTGACAGCCAGAAGAGCGGCCCTGGCGCATGTGCTTTTTAATACCATCGGTGTTATCATTGTTTTGCTCTTTTTTAATCACTTTCTGAAACTGATAATGGCTACTTCAACGGATATATCCCGTCAGGCTGCTAATGCCCATACATTATTTAATATCCTTAACACTCTCATTTTTCTTCCTTTTTTTAACCCGTTTATTTCCCTGATCAGGCGGCTTATTCCGGGAGAAGAACACAGAGAGCAGATGGGGCCCAAGTATTTAGACAAACGGATACTCAACACCCCTTCTATTGCTATCAGGAACGCCCGCCAGGAAATTTTGCGCATGGCCCTCATAGCCCGGGAAATGTTGGCTGATTCGATTCAGTTAATTAATAATCGCGACCGGAAGCTGATAACCCAGACCAACCAGAAGGAAGAAGTCATTGACAGCCTGGAAAAAGAGATTACGTTTTATCTGGCTGATATGAACCAGTATTCCCTGGACATTGAGCAATCGCAAACCATAGCGGCACTGATGCACGCCACCAACGACATGGAGAGAATCGGCGACCATGCGCAAAACATTGTTGAGTTGGCCGAGGAAGCAATCAACGAGAAACTCGGTTTTTCTTCTGTTGCCCTCCGGGAGCTGCACGACTTTTACGGGAGGGTGGACGCCCTGCTGGAAAAAGCCTTGGCTGCTTTTGAAAAAGAAGATTTGTCCCTGGCCCAAGAAGTGGTCGAAGATGACGATATTATTGACAACCTGGAAAAAACCTTGCGTAAACATCACATAGGCCGGATTAACGAAAAACAATGCAATCCAATTGCCGGGGTAATCTTCTTGGATCTGCTGAGCAACCTGGAGCGGATCGGCGACCATGCCACCAACCTAGCCCAGGTTATTATCGGTGAATTTTAGGGAGGATTATATCAAAAAACACTGAAGCGGTGAGGCTGTGTTCAGGCAGCCAAGTTCTGTTAATTGTCTGCCTCAAGGCAGGAGATAACCTTTTGAAAGACATCTTTTAAAGGAATTCCGTGGCGGCGGGAAATTTTTAAACAATCTTCGTACTCGGGAGCTTGATTGGCAACTTTCCCGTTCAAGAAAGATATTTTAACCCTGACCTTTCCCCAGGGAGTCCCGACCTTTTCAATAATCCGCTTGGCGCAGTATTTTGCCACCTGTATTTCTCTGACCCCCAGGGTTGTAGTTTGGGTGAGGACAAACTCTCTGATGAGCGATGCTTTTTCAAGAGAAGCTAAAACCGAAATTTTTATCCCCGGCCTGTTTTTTTTCATCTGGACGGGAGTAAAATATACATCCAGGGCACCGATTAAGAAAAGCTCTTCCATGAGGAAACCGTATATTTCGGGATTCATATCGTCAATATTGGCTTCAATCAGCACATTTAATGCTTTATCGCCGCCATTATCTTCCTGGAAAAGCAGGAGGCGAAGCAAGTTTGGAAAAGGGAAATCATTGTCTCCGGCCCCGTAGCCGACCGCCAAAGGCGTGCCGGAGGGGGTTGGGGAGAACTCTGCGACCAGAGCCCCCAACAGGGCGGCTCCGGTAGGGGTGACAAGCTCTTCTTTTACCTCCAGCGGGGGTGCTGCCAGAGGGATATTTTTTTGAAGGCATATTTCCAGGGCAGCAGGGGCAGGCAGGGGCAGAAGGCCGTGGGCGGCCTCAACAAAACCCCGGCAAACCGGAAGCGGCGAAGCCGTAATTTTTTCTATCCCCAGCATTTCCAGGGCTACAGCACATCCTACTATGTCAGCCAGAGAGTCTGCGGCGCCCACCTCGTGAAAGTGGACTTCTTCCGGCGGTTTGCCATGGATGCCGCCTTCCGCCCTGGCTAAAAGGTCAAAGACTTTCAGGCTTGTTTCCTTAACTTTCGGGGAAAGAAGGCTTCTGTCGAGCAGGCTGCAAATATCTTTATAGCTGCGGTGGGGCTGGGCCGGTCCGGAATAACGAACGTTGGCTTTACAGCCCCTTATTCCTTTTTTAAAGGTTTCTGTTGTTGTGATGGCAAGCCCAACAAGGCCTATTTTGTTTAGCTCTTGCCGGAGCTTTTCCAACTCCACCCCCAGGTCGAGAAGAGCTCCCAGGGCCATATCACCGCTGATTCCGGAGAAACAATCAAAATAAAGAGTTTTCAAGGCGTGCTCCTTTCTTTGTTTGAGACGTTTGCAGGTTATATATTCCTTATCCTTGATTATATGAAAAAAAGCAGTCTAGGTCAAAAGAATATGGAGCTATCTCTTGGTATTAGGAGATAATAAAAAAAAGGCAGGAATATTTTAAAAAATCGTCGAAGAAATATGGGACTTATATTGAGATGTGCATACAAATTTAAGGCGGGGCAAAATGATGCCGGAAAAAGATTTTATACGGGAGACCCTTTATTTAAAAATAAATAACCTGAAGGAAGATAAGGGCAAAATAGTAAAAGCAGCCGCCCTGATTAAGGAAGGCCGTCTGGTTGCTTTCCCTACGGAAACAGTCTACGGCCTGGGAGCCAATGCCCTTTCTCCGGAGGCGGTCAAAAAGATTTTTCAAGCCAAGGGCCGCCCGGCGGACAATCCGTTGATAGTCCACTTGCCGGGCTGGGAGGAACTGTCGGCAGTTGTCGATGTTGTTCCTCCCCATGCCTGGGAGCTTTCCCTCCGTTTTTGGCCCGGCCCCCTTACCCTGATTTTTAAAGCGAAGAGGGGGGTGCCTCAAGCGGTAACCGGCGGTTTGGCGACGGTAGCCGTTCGCGTGCCAGGCCACCCGGTAGCCTTGGCCTTGTTAAAAGAAGCGGGAGTTCCCGTGGCGGCTCCGAGCGCTAATTTATCGGGCCGGCCCAGCCCTACAAGGGCGGAACATGTCCTCCGGGATCTGGTCGGCCGGGTTGACCTGATTTTAGACGGCGGCCCCTGCCAAATGGGCTTGGAATCCACGGTAGTGAACCTTGTCGCAACCCCACCGGTTATTTTACGCCCCGGGGGCGTTACGGGAGAAGAATTGCGCAAAGTAATCCCGGATCTTGTTTTATCTCCCGGCGCAAAAGCTTTGACTGCCGCCACGCCGCCATCTCCGGGAATGAAGTACGGCCATTATGCTCCCAAGGCTCCCTTGCACCTTTTGGAAGGTGAAGAAGCCAGGGTAAGAAAAGAGTTGCTGGCCAGGGCTTATGCTTACAGGCAGGAGGGCTTGAAAGTAGGGTTGATTGTTGCGGCTCCCCTCAAGACGGCAGGAGATTTTGTTTTATTTAATCTGGGGGGAAGCTCCGATTTGGCCAAGGCGGCCCGGGATCTTTTTGCGGTTTTAAGGGCAATGGACGATGAGGGGGTAGACATAATCTTGGCCGAGGGGTTTTCGGAAACAGGCCTGGGAGCAGCGGTTATGGACAGGTTGAGAAGGGCGGCAGGCACCAACATCAGCCGCTTCTAAAAAAATTATTTCCCGGGAAATAATTTCGCTAAAGGCAATTTGATTTCGACGAAAGGAAAGAGGAAGAAATGGCAGCTAAAATCCTGCTGGTCTGCAGTGGCAACACCTGCCGCAGCGTTATGGCGCAAGGCATTTTGCAAGCTATGGCAGAGGCTGAAGGCCTTGAGGGAGAGCTCGAAGTGCTTTCCGCCGGTATAGCAGCTTTAAATGGCGGTAAAGCCACCCATGAGGCTTTACGGGTGCTGGCGGAAAGAGGCATAAATATGAGTTCGCATATTTCCAGACCTTTGACTTCCGCCCTGGTGGAAGAAGCCGGTTTGATTCTGACCATGACCGGCAAGCACCGTGAAGAAATCAGTAAAAAATACCCAGCGGCTGCCGCTAAGGTGAGTACGATAAAAAGCTTTGCCGGAGAAGACGGGGATATAGATGACCCCATCGGGCTGCCTCTGGCGCATTACCGTGAGACGGCCGCCACATTAGAGAGGCTGCTTAAACAATGTTTTAAAAAGATTGAAGCGAGCATAAAAGGCGAAGGAGGCTATTAAGGATGGATATTGTCGTGGCATCCGATCATGCCGGCTATCATTTAAAGGAACTGATTAAGGAAGAGTTGCTAAAAAAAGGATACAGCCTTGAAGATTTGGGCGCTTACTCTGCCGCTTCGGTGGATTATCCCGATTTTGCCCGTAGCGCGGCGGAGGATGTGGCCACGGGTAAGAGTAGCAGGGGTATTATTATCTGCGGCACGGGCATAGGCGTATCCATAACGGCAAATAAGGTTCCGGGGATACGGGCGGCTTTATGCAACGACCTTTTTACCGCTGCGGCAGCCAGGGAGCATAATGATGCTAACATCCTTGCCATGGGAGGCAGAATCGTCGGCTGTGACCTGGCTTTAAAAATAGTGGATGTATTTTTAAACACTGCATACGCCGGAGGCAGGCATGCCCGCAGGTTGAAGAAAATTAAGGACATGGAAGAATGCTATGCGAACAAAGGCAGTAAAGATAATATTTCCAATGGCGCTTGTTAAAGGGAGGAGAAGATTATGTCGGTATTAAAGCTGGTCGACCCGGAAATTGCACGAGTAATCGAAGCGGAACAAGACAGGCAGCGCAACAAGATTGAGCTGATAGCTTCGGAAAATTTCGTCAGCCGGGCCGTTCTGGAAGCTCAGGGTAGCGTGCTCACGAATAAATATGCGGAAGGCTATCCCGGCAAACGTTATTACCGGGGCTGCGAACATGTGGACAAGGCGGAAGACCTGGCCAGAAACAGAGCCAAGGAATTGTTCGGAGCGGAACATGTAAATGTCCAGCCCCATTCGGGGGCTTCGGCCAACCTTGCAGTTTTTATGGCAGTGCTGGAACCCGGGGACCTTTTTTTAGGGATGAACCTGGCTCATGGCGGCCATCTTACCCATGGCAGCCCGGCGAACATTTCCGGACGTTATTTTAAGGCCTTCAGCTATGAAGTTGACGCTGAAACAGGTTTGTTGGATTACGAAGCTATTCTAGCCCAGGCCAAGAAAGTAAAGCCCCGCCTTATCCTGGCCGGTGCCAGCGCTTACCCGCGGAAAATTGACTTTTCCCGCTTTAAGGCGATCGCGGAAGAGGTAGGCGCTTATCTTATGGTTGATATGGCCCATATTGCCGGCCTTGTGGCTGCGGGACTTCATCAAAACCCTGTTCCTTTTAGTGATTTTGTAACGACAACAAACCATAAAACTTTAAGAGGGCCGCGGGGAGGGATGATTTTTTGCCGGGAGGAATTTGCCCGGGCCGTGGATAAGGCAGTCTTCCCCGGCATCCAGGGAGG
>CAZYHL010000020.1:0-8690 GCA_964646795.1 uncultured Syntrophomonadaceae bacterium | reverse complement strand
GGGAGGAATTTGCCCGGGCCGTGGATAAGGCAGTCTTCCCCGGCATCCAGGGAGGCCCGCTTATGCATGTGATTGCCGCCAAGGCGGTAGCCTTGCATGAGGCTTTGCAGCCGGAATTTAAAAGGTACCAGAGCCAGATAGTCAAGAATGCCGCCGCTTTAGCCAAAGCCCTTTTGGAAGAAGGGTTTGATTTGGTTTCCGGCGGCACCGATAACCACCTGCTCTTAATCGATTTGCGCAGCAAAAACATAACCGGCAGGGATGCCGCTCTTTGGCTGGAAAAGGTGGGCATTACAGTGAATAAGAACTCTGTTCCTTTCGATCCCAGGGGTCCGGTAGTAACCAGCGGCCTGCGCCTGGGGACTCCCGCCGTTACATCCCGGGGAATGCTGGAAGCTGATATGCGGGAAATTGCCGTTTTTATCAGGGAAACTTTGGAGCAGCCCGATAACCCTGTGACGATCGCTGCGGTAAGCAAGAAGGTGGCGGCTCTTGTAGCCCGTTACCCTATTTATGAAAATCTCTAGGGAGAAAACGGGGGGAATAGTATGAGCACTTCAAGGCCCACGTGGGATGAAATCTTTATGGAAAAAGCATATGTCATGGGAAAACGTTCCACCTGTCTGAGACGGAAGGTGGGAGCGGTAATTGTTGTTAACAACAGGGAGGTAGCTTCAGGCTACAACGGCTCTGTTGCGGGCACGATTCATTGTGAAGAAGCGGGCTGTATGCGGGAAAAATTGCAGATTCCTTCCGGTGAGCGCCAGGAAATATGCCGGGCCATCCATGCCGAGCAAAACGCCATTATCCAATGTGCGATTACCGGGGTGATACCTGTGGGGGGTACTATCTATATCACCTGCCAACCCTGCGTCACCTGCGCCAAAATGATAGCCAATGCAGGCATAAAACGCATCGTGTATGACGGGGACTATCCCGACCGCCTGGCTTTGGATATATTAAAGGAAGCCGGCGTTGCCGTTGTCAGATTTAACGGTTAAACCGTTCTTCCCGGAAGGCCGGAAGGCCTTTCTTTTTTGGATAAAATAAGAAAACAAAGATATAATTAGAAATGCATTACTTAAGCATTGCCGGGAGGTTTAAAATTTGGAACAAGACGGACTGACAAGGGGAAGAAGGAAGGGGCTCATCATCTCCCTTGTGCTGAGTCTTTTATCTCTGAGTTTGTTGCTTTATTTTACCTGGGAAGAAGAGACGCTTAACAGTTTAAAAATGATCAATATCTGGGGGCTCTTGCTGGCAAGCGTCCTGGTTGTATGCCTTTGGGTGTTGGAGGGATTGCGGAACAAAGTTATTCTTCTGTCTTTGGGAAGTTCGGCCCGTTTATCCCTAATGGCTTCAGCCCGTGTTTTTCTTGTCACTTTTTTTTGTGCCGGAGTAACTCCCTGGGCTATCGGGGAGTGGCCTTCCTACATTTTGGGCCTGGCTCGCCAGCGGGTGCTGCCCGGTGAAGCCGCCGCCGCAGCCTTACTGCGTTCCTTTTTTACGAAGAGTTTTTTTCTTCTTTGTTCGGGGATGGTGATTGTTTTGAACGAAAGCCTGGGAACAATAGGTTCCGCAGCGCTGCTTTTCCGCGGTGCTTTCACTGTTGTCGCCCTGAGTTTTTTGGCTTACTTTTTGATCATGCTCAAACCGGGCCTTGCTCTGGCTATATTAGAGCTATTGCATAAGATTACTCCCGTCCGGAAAATATTTGACAGCCGCTGCTCCCTGACCAAGTTTTTTCAAGCTCTGCTGGAAGAAGCCTGCCGCTTCCAGGCTTGTATGAAAAAAATTTTGGACCGCGGCCTTGGTTTCCTGGTGCTTACGTTTGTTCTGACAGCGGTTTACTGGATGGCATATTTCAGCATTGCTCCCCTGCTGCTTTGGGGCCTTGGCTTAAACCCTTCCTATTTGACCGTGGTCAGCTGGCAGATGATCATCGTCTTGGTCTTGACTTACGTCCCTTTACCGGGGGGGAGCGGCGCCGCTGAATTTGGAGCCGCTTCGCTGTTTGCCGGTTTTGTTCCTTCGCCCCTTCTCGGTATCTTCATTTTAGCGTGGCGTTTTTTCACTTATTTTGTCACTCTGATGGCCGGCGCGGTTGCCTTATTTTTTTTAATGAAAGCCCCTTCCGAAGCTGGGAATAAATAGTATAATCTGCTTAACGGCGGCATTGGATAAGCGGCGGCGTTTAAGCAAAGCAGGGGATAAAACACAACATTTCCAAATAAAAGATGCCCTTTCTAAGCGATTAATAGGTTGACATTTCGTTTGTTGATATGATATTATAACCACAGCTAAAAAGGGAGAATTATGTCCAAAAGTTAGCAGCGGGAGCTGCTTGTTTTTGGGTAAGTCACACCCGCTATTAATTAATATAAATATAAAAGGTTGGTGACTATGACAATACAAGTAAAAGAACTCATCGACAAAATTAAGAACGAAGGCGTAGTTGCTTCAGAAAATGAAGCAAAGAGGATTATCAGCGAAGCCAAGGAAAAAGCAGCCCAGATTGTCAAAGGAGCGCAGACAGAGGCTAGTTCCTACAAAGCGCAAGCAGAGAAAGAAATCAAAAAGCAGGAAGCCGCCAGCCGGGATGCGTTAAAACAAGCTGCCCGGGATATTTTGATTGGTTTGGAAAAGCAAGTCATCAAACAATTCGAAACAATCATCGGCGGAACCGTGGACGCTGCCCTCACCCCGGCACTGACGGAGAAAATTATTATTAATCTAGCCCAGACCTGGGCGGAAAAAGGCGAAGACGGCCTGAAAATAGTTCTTTCTTCGCAAGAAGCCAAAGAGTTGGAAAAAGGTTTAAAAGCGAAATTGTCAGAACAATTTAAAAAAGGTATAGAAATCATCCCCTCTCCGAAGATTTCGAAAGGTTTTCGAATTGGCGGCAGTGATGGGGGCCTTTATGATTTTACCGGTGAAGGCATAGCCGAGGTGTTGGCGGAAACCCTTTCCCCCGCTCTGGCAGAAACTTTAAAAGAAGCAATTTGAGCAGTTAGGAGGAAAGTGCCTTGACCAGTTATAATTATACGCTAGCCGCACTTCCAACGCTTAGCCCGGGGGAAAAGCTCCCGATAAGCGAAGAAGAATTTTTAGATTTTGCCGAGGATACCTTGACTAATGAGGACTTTCAAATTCTGCTTAAGGGCAGGTTTGGTTCTGAGGCGGCAACAGGTTTTGCTTTTCTCGATCAAATCCTTGCATGGGATACCGATCTTCGGTTGGAGCTGGCTAAAGCCAGACTCTTAAAGCACAAGTTCGATTTTCACCAGGCATTACCCGATGGCGAGGGAGCCGATAACCTTGTGGAAGAGTCTAAAGCGGCACTGGCAATGGATTCACCACTGGAAGCGGAGTATTACTTAAATCAGCTGCGGTGGAATTATGTTGATGAAATGGGTTCCATTCATTATACAGACCTCGAAGCGGTAATTGTTTATTATTTCAAACTGCAGCTTGCCCAGCGGCAAGAGACATTCCAGAAAGAAAAAGGGCAGGAGGCCTTCAAAAAGACTTATGATTCTGTGATTGGCAGTTTTACTAAAATTACTTTATAGAAATGGGATGAAGATGAAGACGATTAATAAAGTAGTTGGAGTTAGCGGGAATATGGTATCGGTTGAATTCGCCGGATCAATCACGATGAACGAAGTATGTTATGTTGTGACGGGCGAAAAGAGGTTAAAAGCCGAGGTTATCCGGATAAACGGCAATGTAGCGGATATTCAGGTGTTTGAAATGACAAACGGCATCGGCGTAGGAGATCCCGTGGAATTTACGGGCGAATTGTTAAGCGTGGAATTAGGGCCAGGTTTGCTGGGGCAAGTGTATGACGGCTTGCAGAACCCTCTGCCCAAGCTAGCGGAACAATGCGGGTTTTTCCTGGAACGGGGCGTTTATCTTTCAGCGCTGGATAAAACTAAAAAATGGGAATTTACCCCTTCCGTCGAACCGGGAGCCAAGGTGGAAGCCGGAGATCAAATCGGCTGTGTCAAAGAAGGACTTTTTAATCACTGGATTATGGTTCCTTTTAATCTTTCAGGTTCATTTACGGTTAAAAGCATAGTACCGGCAGGAAGCTATTCAATTGAAGATACCATGGCGGAAGTTGAGGACGAAAAAGGTAATGTTCAGGCTCTGACCATGGTTTTTAATTGGCCGGTAAAAAGAGCCGTTAAGTGTTATGTGGAACGCATGCAACCGACGGAGACTATGATTACAAAATTCAGGCTGATTGATACGTTTTTCCCCGTGGCCAAGGGTGGGACATATTGTATCCCCGGCCCCTTCGGCGCCGGAAAAACTGTTCTCCAGCAGGTCACATCCCGGAACGCCGAAGTTGATATAGTAATTATCGCTGCTTGCGGCGAGCGGGCCGGTGAAGTAGTGGAGACCTTAAGGGAATTCCCTCAATTGGTAGACCCCAAGACAGGACGCTCTTTGATGGAAAGAACTATTATTATCTGCAATACCTCATCCATGCCGGTAGCGGCCAGGGAAGCGTCTGTTTATACTGCTGTGACCATAGCCGAATATTACCGCCAGATGGGTTTGAATGTGTTGCTGTTGGCGGATTCCACTTCCCGGTGGGCCCAGGCGATGCGGGAAATGTCCGGCAGGCTCGAGGAAATCCCGGGAGAGGAAGCATTCCCTGCTTATCTGGAATCTTTAATAGCAGCTTTTTATGAACGCGCCGGGATAGTACGTTTAAAAAATAATATTATTGGTTCTGTAACTATCGGCGGCACGGTTTCACCGGCAGGCGGAAACTTTGAAGAGCCGGTAACCCAGGCGACCCTAAAGGTGGTTGGAGCTTTCCACGGTTTATCCCGTCAGCGCTCCGACGCGCGTAAATATCCGGCCATTGACCCGCTGGAGTCCTGGTCGAAATATAAAAGCATTATTGAAGAAGACAAGATGCGCCTCGGGCGGTTTATCCTCATTAAAGGCGATGAAGTAGCCCAAATGATGAAGGTCGTTGGCGAAGAAGGAACATCATTGGAGGACTATATTATCTACTTGAAGTCCGAATTTATTGATGCGGTTTATGTCCAGCAAAACTCTTTTGACCCTGTTGATGTTGCCTCTGAGCCGGAGCGTCAGCGCCATGTCTTTGATATTATTATTGAGGTATTAAAGGCAGACATGCAATTTGACGGCAAAGAAGAAGCCCGTGTCTGGTTTAATAAGCTTCGTCAAGCCTTTCTGGATTACAACGGTGCTGAGTGGATGAGTGATGAATTTAAAAGAATAGAGGGTATAATTAGAAACTTGCTGGCGGAAAAAATAGAAACCGCCAATAAGGAAACGGTCCTGAATTAAGCTGAATACCCAAGGAGGGTGGAATCTTGCGTAAAGTATACAGTAAAATCGATTCGATTTCAGGTAACGTAATAAA
Source organism: uncultured Syntrophomonadaceae bacterium (assembly GCA_964646795.1). Taxonomy (GTDB): domain Bacteria; phylum Bacillota; class Dethiobacteria; order PWVN01; family PWVN01; genus CAZYHL01. The sequence goes on along the minus strand of CAZYHL010000020.1, from coordinate 3,277 downwards.
GGTTACCGCAACAGGAGTTCGTTACAAAGAACTGGCTGTGGTGGAGACAAGGTATGGTGAATCTTTAGCGGAGGTAATCAGCCTGAAAAAGGACCAGGTAGCGCTGCAGGTGTATAACGGCGGCCGTGGCGTATCCACCGGAGACGAAGTAAGATTTCTGGGGGATCCCATGATGGTATCTTTTTCCGACAGCCTTTTGGGCCGTATCTTTGACGGCTCCGGCCGGCCCCGGGACGGAGGACCGCAGCTAACCGATTCTTTGATTGAAATAGGAGGACCTTCCGTTAACCCGGCCAAAAGAATTATTCCCCGCAGAATGGTGCGTACCGGAATTCCTATGATCGACTTGTTTAATACTCTGGTGGAATCCCAGAAGCTGCCTATCTTTTCGGTATCCGGAGAACCTTACAATGATTTGCTGGCAAGAATAGCTCTGCAATCCGAAGTTGACCTTATTGTCTTGGGCGGCATGGGTTTAAAGTATGACGACTACCTGTTTTTTAAGCAGACATTGGAAAAGGGTGGCGTTCTTTCCCGTACCGTCTTTTTTGTGCATACCGCGGCAGACCCCGTGGTAGAGTCTCTTTTAGTGCCTGATATTTCCTTGGCTGTGGCGGAAGGATTTGCCACCAGGGGCAAACGTGTTTTGGTGTTGTTGACTGACATGACCAACTTTGCCGATGCTTTAAAAGAAATATCGATCACGATGGAACAGGTTCCTTCCAACCGGGGGTACCCCGGCGACTTGTACACCCAGTTAGCATCCAGGTATGAAAAAGCAGTCGACTTTGAAGAGCTGGGTTCCATCACCATTTTAGGCGTTACTACCATGCCGGGCGATGACGTGACGCACCCGGTTCCCGATAACACCGGTTACATTACGGAAGGGCAGTTTTATTTACGCAACGGCCGTATTGAACCCTTCGGTTCCCTTTCCAGGCTAAAACAGCTGGTAAACGCCAAAACCAGATCGGACCACCGTGATATTATGAACGGTATGATTAGGCTGTACGCTGCCTTCAAGGAATCCTTGGAAAAGAAATCCATGGGTTTCAAAATGTCGGATTGGGACGAGAAACTATTGGCCTACGGGAACATGTTTGAACGGGAGATGATGGACCTGTCTGTTAATATTCCCTTGGAAGCCGCATTAGACAAGGGATGGGAAATATTGTCCGCCTGTTTTAATCCCGACGAAACCGGATTAAAGAGTGAATTAATCGAAGAATACTGGCCGAAAAAGGTATAAGCTATGGCTAAGATTAAATTTACTAAAAACGAGCTAAAAAAACAAAAAGATGAGCTCAAAAGGTTTCAGCGCTATTTGCCTACTTTAACCTTAAAAAAACAATTGCTGCAAATGGAGATTAGGCAGATAGAAATAAAAATTGAACAAAAACAGGCAGAGCTCGAAAAATTACGTCAAGATTTGCTGAACTGGATTGCAGTCTTCGGCGAGGAAATCGACCTGGAAGAGCTGGTTACAATCCAAGGAGTAGATTTAAACTCCGCTAATATCGCCGGAGTGGAAGTCCCGGTTTTGGAGAAAATCAAGTATGATAGTACCGGTTATGACCTGATGGTTTATCCCCTTTGGATTGATGCCGGCATTAGCAAACTGAAAGGCATCAGCGCTGCGGATATAGAGTTAGCTATTCTGAAGAAGCAAGCGGAGTTATTGGAAGCAGAGCTGGTTACAACCACGCAGCGGGTAAACTTGTTTGAAAAAGTTAGAATTCCTGCAACAAAGGAAAATATCAGGGTTATCAATATTTTCCTCGGTGACCAGCAGACGGCAGCAGTTGTGCGCGGCAAAATGTCAAAAAGGAAATTGGTCAGGGGGACAGCGTAGATATGATAGTACCAATGGAAAAAGTATTTATGGTTGTTCAAACCAAGGACAAAGAGCCAACTCTGGATAGGTTGCGTGAAATTGGTGTTGTCCATCTTGAAAATTTCAATTATTCCTCACCGGAAATAGAAGCAGCTGCCGCAACTCTGAATAAGTTCACAGAGGCCGATATGTTTTTGGCCGGTTTCAAACCCAAAAAAGAAACGGCGGAGCCTCCTCTTGTGACGGATAAGGAAAAGGCGCTCAAGGATGTTTTACTTGTAAAAGACAGTATCCAGGAATTAGGCGATAAGATATTATCTCTTGACAAAGAAATTATGCGTTTGCAGGAGTGGGGCGATTTTGACCCGGTAGATTTCGAGTTTCTGGCTAGAAAAGGATGCTATGTAAAAATATATATCGCTTCCGCCAAACAATTTGACAGTGTAAAAGAACTGGAAGGCGATGTGATTGTTTTACATCAAGCCGGCAGCTATATGGCCTTTGCCCATATTACCAAGGAAGAGGTTAAACTGGCGGAATATGACGAATTTGTTCTTCCGGTTAAAAGCCTGAGCGGCATTATCAATGAAAAAGAAGAAATAAAGGCAAAAATAGAACAGTTGAGAGAGCAAGCGGCCGGTTACTATAGTCTCAGGCCGGTATTAAAAGCATACAAGGAAAGCTTTGAAGGGAAATTGGAGTATCTGACGGCTAAAGCTAACGTCTTGGAAGAAGACAGTCTGACAGCCATCGTAGGCTTTATCCCGGCAGATCAAGTTGATAATTTAAGGAAGTGGGCCGGGGAAAATGCCATAGCTGTGGCGGTCACCGAGCCGGAAGAGGATGATAATATTCCGACTCTGATTCGTAATCCCAGATGGTTAGAACTCGTCAGGCCGATATTTAATTTTTTGTCTCTGATACCCGGTTACAAAGAGCTTGATATAAGCCTGTATTTCTTTGTCTTCTTTACCATCTTTTTTGCTATGATTGTAAGCGACGCAGCTTATGGAGCTGTTTTCGTTATAGGCGGTTTGCTGGCATGGCGGTTAATGCAGAAAAAAGGCAAGAATACCTTAGCGGTAAAGCTTTTTATCTGCCTGGGTCTGGCGACTGTTGTCTGGGGGGCCATCACGGGCTCCTGGTTCGGCAGTCCTGAACTCATTCAGGGTACTTTCCTGGAAAAGCTCGTAATCAGCCCATTAACAGATGGATTTAGCTTTTATACTCCTGCCGGTGATTTTTATAAAGATATAACAGGGCAGGACGTTGTTATGCTGATATGTTTTATTATCGGGATAACCCAACTGACGATTGCACAGGTCTGGAATTTACTGCAAGCGATAGCTAACCGTTCCCTGAAAGCAGTAGCTGAAGTAGGTTGGATCTGTATTAACTTTGGCCTGTTCTATCTTGTCCTGGATATGGTAATGTACTTTAACC
>CAZYHL010000019.1:7757-15118 GCA_964646795.1 uncultured Syntrophomonadaceae bacterium | reverse complement strand
TCGGGGAAAACAGGCCGGATATTGACTATGCCTTCATGTAGTTTTCTCAGTTCCGTGCACTGCCTGAGGGGGATAGCGCCGTCCACATGAACTTCCAGGTCGATCCAGGCGTTGCTGTCCCTGCCTTCCTCCAGCCAGCGGTAAACTTGGTCCAGCCCTGCGGTAGCTTCCCACTTCACCAGAGGTTTCCCCGCTGAAAGGTATATTTCCTGGGAACGGGGCGGCGTGTCTCCCGGTGCGGCTTCTAATAGAACCACGGATTTAGCTCTCCCGGCCTCGGAAAAACTATAAGCCAAAGGAGAGCCGCTGTACCTAGCTAAGGAAGAAGCATGCTTGACCTCCTGGGGGTTGTGCAGGTGGCCTAAAGCCGTATATTGAGCTCCGGAAGGGAAGCCTGCCGGTTCCACCGCCAGGGCTCCTCCCAGATGAATCGGTCGTTCCGAATCCGATTCTTTCCCTCCCGCCACAAAAAGATGGCTCATAACCAGATTGACGGTTTCCCTGTCGAAGTTCTTGCTTCTCTGTTCCAAGAGGGTTTCCACCCGCTTCGAATAAGCCTGTTTCAGGATTTCCTCGTCTTCAATTGAAGAAACCAGCGTCTCCTTGAGGCGGGCCTCCGAAGGATAAGGAAGCGGCAGCAAAACCGCTTCTTCACCACAGCCGGGAAGATACAGCCTCAGCCACCCTACCCCTCCAGCCCTAATTGAAACCTTTCCGCCCTCACCCTTGGTGGGATAATAACTATCTCCCGGCAGCCCGCTTAAAATGATGCCGTAACGGTTGGCCAGAGAGGCCGCCGCCTTGAGCCTTTCTGGGTTATCGTGGTTCCCTGCGATGACAACCACAGCCCTCTCTCCCCCTGAACAGAGCCGGTCCAAACCGTCATAATATAATTGTTCGGCTGCGGCAGAAGGGTTTGCACCGTCAAAAACATCCCCTGCCAATAAGATTAAATCAACCTTTTCCGCTGCCGCTAGCTCACAGAGTTCATCTATAAATTTTTCCTGTTCCTTGCTCCTGTCGCGGCCCTCCAAGGTCCTGCCCAGGTGCCAATCGGACGTATGTAAAATTCTCATCTTATACCTCCCAAAAGTAGGGGTTTCTGCAATATTCTCTATACCTGGACCATTTTCCTTTCCCTGTAGAGTGGAGTTATTTCCCTTTCTTGATTTGAGCCGAACGCTGTAGGAACGAGAGGATTATTACAAAAATATAGAAGGAACTATAAGTAAATATATGTTAATATCAAAGGGGACAACATTTTTATTTCAGACAAGAGAGGTGAATATATTTTGGATAGATATAATAATTGGAATTGTTTTGTTACTAGCAATTGTCGGTTCTATTGCAGCTTGGATTAATACAAAAATAATCATTGAGGAACTGGAAGCTATAAAAAAACATTTAGGGATAGAGGATGGGGAAATATAACTTTACCGAAGATGATAAAGAATAGTCACTTCTTGAAAGTTAAAGGCCGTCTGTTTAAACAGTCGGCCTTTAAATAAATATCCGGGTTATTCTATAAATAAAGCAACATCCGCCACGGGACGCCGGGCGGGGGCTTCTTTGGGTGAGCTTACCGGATAACCCAGAGGGATAATAGCTACAGGGCGCTTCTCCTTGACATCAATCCCCAGCAAAGAGGCAACCTTCTCCTCGTTAAAGGCGCCAACCCAGCAGCTGCCGAAACCAAGGGCCGTAGCTGCCAATAACAAATTTTGCACGGCCGCCGCCGTATCCTGCAGCATGAAGAGCTCCACACCCCTGCTGCCAAAACGCTCGCGGACTCGTGCTTCCTCCACGCAGACGACTATGACCACCGGCGCTTCCGCCAGCGAATTTTGCCCTCTGGCGTCCTCCTTTAGTTTTTCCTTAACTTCCTTGTTTTCCACAACGAAAAAAAACCAGGGTTGCAGGTTGGCGGCACTGGGTGCCAGACAGGCAGCCTCCAGCAACCGGATGATTTCAGCCCGGGTTATCCCTTCCGGGTTAAATTTCCTGATACTTCTTCGCTCCCTGATGCAGGCAAAAACATCCTTTGGCATGTTATTATTTCTCCCTTCCCTTTGACGTTATGGCTATTATATCTTAATGGTGTCCTTTCGTGCTGAAATAATGTATAAACTCCGGCTTCAATTAATGAACATCTGAGTAATATAGCAGCGTCCTTCCCGCTCAACAATACCGATACCAACGTTGAATTGTCTCCTGGCAGCCCGCGGTAACAGCAAGCATGACAATAAGCATAAAAACCAAAGTTTTAATAAGCCGCTGAGAAAGTGTTCTTTTCATTTTTTCTTTCCTCGAATCCTGAGGATACTAAGGGTTACAGGCTTTGTCCAGGTGTTCCACGGCCGCAATTAGCGATTTATCAACTTTTTCCGCATTTGTTCCCTGAAAGTAGTATATCCTAACTTCTCCCAGCTCCTCTTGCCGGCAAAGTTTTTGGTTAATGCGTTTAACTCAACATACTCAAGGGTTAAACCTTGAAAAAATATTTGCATCCTTTTTTCCAGTTCCCTTAGCACCCCTTTTCCCCTGCTGGACGGAGTAACATAGGCGCCGGAAATATAACCGATTTTCTTAACCGGCGAAAAAGGAAAGAAACAGTTGCTAACCTCACCGGCAATAAAACCCACTATCTCTTCCTGCTCCACGGCAATAAATATCCTGGTATTTTTATCTTCAAGGCTTGATGTAAGCCTTGCCTCGATGGCTGCCACAGGTACCGCCTCATACTGAAAATAGGGATCTCCCGTTTCTTGTTTGATGTAATCGGTCGTATCCCGGTATAGCGCTGCGACAAGGCCGATATCAGCCGCAGTCATCTCTCTTATTAGCATGGCTTCCGCCTCCTTTTTGAAACCTCTGCCGCCGCCGGTGCGCCTTGAACCTCTTCAACCAGGATTGCCGCCTCTTCCGGCGAAGCAGCTTGTTTAACTTTACCGTCCCGGTGATACTTCTCGAAAACCTCCAGCAGCGGATAGTTTAACAGGATGACCGTTTTGCCGTTCTTTAAGGCCAGGGCTATCTCCGCGAGAGTGCCGGCGCCGCCCGGCAAGGCTATTACCACATTACTGCTCAATACATTGATGTAATTCCTCGCATCGCCCATATTGGTTATGATCGGAATATCTATACAATCGGCCATATTGGCCGTACCCAAACAGGGGAGCACTCCCACCGTCACCCCCCCCTCTTTACGGGCACCCCTGGCGGAAGCTTCCATTACCCCCGCAGCACGCCCGCCGTTAAGTAAAACCCAGCCTTTCCGGGCAATTATCCTGCCCAGCTCGTAAGCCTGCTCATAAACCTCGGGGGCTACTCCTTCTCCTCCCCCCATTACACCTACAATAAACCTGGCCATCCTTTCCCTCCTTTAGCCGAGACAGATTTCCCCGGCTGCTCCCAGAAAACTTGAAGCAAAGTTTAAATTATTTTGTTTTAGCTCGTCTCTTGTAGGCCAATCCTCGGCAAAGAGCTACAATTTCTCCCGCCTCGTTTTTTATGGTTACATTATATATCCCCGTGGACCGAGTAAGCCCTTCCTCTTCCGTGACAGCCGTCAACACCTGGCCCAGTAAAGCCGTTTTGATATAATTAATGCTGGCCTGGAGGGTAACAGCCGGAACCCGGGCATTAACTGCCAAACCCAAAGTCGTGTCCGCCAGCGCAAAGATTACTCCACCATGAGCCGAACCGTGCACGTTCAGCATGTCCTCCCTGATTCTCATTTCTACTTTTGCGTATCCTTCTGACAAGGCAATTACCTTCATCCCCATGCTGGGAGGGAAACTGCCGGTTACAGATTCTTCTACTATTTCTATCAAATTTCTCTGTCCCTTCCATTTTTTTTATTTTAGCTTCGCAATACAACAGCTTATTCCTGCCGGTTAAAGAAAAAGATGCCCGCCGACATAAACACCCCTCCGATAAGGGTCAGCACCAGTAAGTTTGTTCCCAGGCTGTATTCGATCATCGGGGCAAAAACAGGATCTCCCGCCAGCATTACACTTCTCAAAGAGTTAATGCTGTAAAAAACAGGGTTTATTTTGACCAGGGCTGTCCCCGGATCATTTCCTTCTTCCTCCCCTCATTGGCGGGACAGTTTACGGCTGTTCCTCTGCCTGGCCTTTTGCATCCCTAATCCGGTAACCCGGAAAAAGTCTTGTATTTACTATAATTACTGTACTTACTGTATTTGCTAAATGTTCTTTTCTCTTCTTCTATTCTTGCTGTTCCAGGTAAGTGCGGCGAGGGTAGAAACCAAACTTTCGATAATAACCAAAAACCGATTCATGCCCCTCGGCTACTGGAATCACAATCCTTTTTAAGCCTTTTTCTTTCAACCATTTAAGACCATTCTGCAGTAAACACCCGCCGTGCCCCTGCTTCCGGTGTTTACCCTCAACAAACAAAGCGCTGATTTCCCCAGCCTCTTTCCCCCTTGTTGAGATACAGAAACCGACAGGACGGTTATCTTCCTGAATTATAATAATCTGGATGAATATATCCTCTTCCGCCAAATTTTTAAATTTCTTGCACCGCTCCTCGAAAGTATAGTTTTCGTAATAATCTTTAAAGTACCTGGCATCTGCTATATGAATCCTGTTTAACTCTTCCCATAGAGGCCTTATCATATCCAACTGGCCTAAACTGATTCTTTTATAACAATAATGCAAAAGAACACCTTCTTTGCTTTTTTGGCTTTCCTAATAGGTTTTCCCGAATCTATTTTTTTTTAAATAATTCTTTCAACCTTTAAAAATTCCTTTCCGGGGACAGGCTCTTTCTGATTTAGCCTAAAGGTATTATAGCCCAGGCATTGAATCTTAACGGTGATAAACATTAAGGAAGTGGTCTTATGGGCAAAGTCAGCGGCAGGGTCGGCGGGCATATAGGAGGATACTCCCTGGAATGTGAGCAGACCGGCTATTTACTCAAAGGCCGTCTGGGAGGATCTCTTATCGGCAATAGTATTAGTCTGGAATTATCGCCGGAAAAGAACCAGCTCTGGGGACGCATAGGCGGCGATATTATCGGCAAGGATTTAAATATCGCCTTAATAGCGGACAAGGCTTTCGGCCGCCTGGGCGGAACAGCCATCGGCTGGGATATTTCTCTTCAGGGAAGCGAGACTATATCCGGAAGGGTAGGCGGGGATTATATCGGCTTTGACTGCCGCCTTAAAGTCTCTCCAGCCAAAGACCAACTGACGGGAAGGCTGGGCGGGCATATCATAGGTGCTGATGTTAACTTTTCTTTGGATGATTTCTCTCCCATGCTGGCCTCCGTCCTCGCCGCCGTCGTCTATAAAATCTATCAGGAACATAGAAACAGCAGAAGCAGGAGCAGGAGCAGGAGCAGTTAAATCTTACAGCTCACAAAACCCGATAGTAAAGCAACTTATCTTGTTCAGGGCTTTAAACAAAACAGTCAGCCTGTTTTGTTTAAAGCCCTGTCCCCGGGCAGGGTCACCAGGGTCACTCCCGCAACCACAATTACCCCTCCCAAGAGCTGTCCGGACAAGAGGGTTTCTCCAAGGAACAGGACACCGCCGGCCACGCCGAAAACCGGGACTAAATTGATAAAGGTTGTAACGGCAATAGGTCCTAATTTCTGCAAGGCAAACATATAAAAAAAGTAGGCAAGGGCGGAACAACAAGCTCCTAGGTAAACAAGGTTTAACAATACCGGCACGAAATAAACCTGGCGGAGCTTTATCCCTCCCGGCAAGGCCAGGAGGGAAAGGAAAAAAGCGCCCGCAATAATTTGGTAGATATTAACTGTGATGCTGTCGTATTTTTTGAGCAGAGGCGCATTAATCCGAGTATACGCCACCCAAGTAAAAGCCGCCAGTAAAACCAGCAGGTTGCCTGCCAAGGTTTCCCTGCCGCCTTCCGGCTGCCCCATGCCAAAATTAACAATCAAGTATACTCCCACAAAGGACATGGCTATTCCAAACCAACGCCGTGGCGAATTTTTTTCGCTTCCCAGGATTGTACCGGCCAGGGCGTTTAAAACAGGTATTGAAGCGATTATCATAGAAGCCATCCCGGCTGTTGTCAAATTTATCCCGTTGTTTTCAAAAATAAAATAGAGCGGGATTCCTACGGCTCCGCCGGCAATTAAACGGAAAAGGTCCTGCTTTCTGACCTTGGCGGGTTTAAAAAAGAAGGACGCTATGCTTAAAAAAACGGCGGCAAGGAAGAAACGATAAAAGGCTATTTCTTCCGGCTGCAGATAAGTAAGAAGAAATTTGGTGCTAGGATACGAAAAACCCCAAAAAAGCACGGTAAACATTATGGCCGGCACCGCCAAGACCTTGTCCTCAAAGAGACGTTTCATGCTATTAACCTCCTCAATCTTGTAACCAGTGAAATAATTCTTATCAGACTGGTAAATATTCTTTTCTCTCAGGAAAAACCCTCCTCCTCGAAGACATAAAAAAAACAGGGTCTCCCCTGCTAATGATTGAGTTTAGTTTAACTCCTGATAAAATCTTCGGGGCTGAGAGGAACTTCCCAAATAAAATGGTAGTCTGTCCAGGGTTCTCCTTCTACCAAAACCTGTACTTTATCAACCGTAGGAAACTGGCATGCCGTAAATACAAGGGACTGTACCGTTACAATGCCGCCGAGGCTTCCGCCGGGGTGATCCGTCATCATACTTTCACTAAAGTCCAGGGTAGCCACGCCATCGTTAATCTTAATGCCTAAAATTTTAGTAGTAGCGGGCAAAGTTCTGGCTACTTTGCCGTCGCCCGGTTTAGGGCCTTTAATTAATTCCTCCAGGGCTAACCTCAGTATACCTTCCGTCGCCGCCACCTGGCGCCTGATGGGAGTAACCAGCCCATATTCTCCTTCCACCCCAGTTTCCGCCGCCGCTGAATCCCCAAAAAACAAAATCAGTTCTACGGTGTCCTTTTGGACCGTTACATCCACTTTAACCTGGCTGCTTTCCTTTTCTTTATTTTCATCAGGCTCAAATTTGGTATTTGCTTCTTCCCCTTTGCCGGCGGCAGCATCTTCCTCCGCCGGTAAGACGGCAGCCTGATCCACTTCACCCTGCTCCGCATTGTCGTCCCGGTCGCGGCAGGCAGCTAAAAACAAAAAAAGGGACAACAATGCGAATGTGAGAACCAGATATCTCTTCATGATGCCAGCTCCCTTTACATAAAGGAATAAACTGATGGGTTTCATCACTTCTATTATAATAAAGAAAAATTATGTTATGGTTAAGGAAATGTTAAAACTTGTTAATATAATTCCAACTGGCACCAGCAGCGAGCGGCTTTTAGATTCCATCAAACTTAAATTTAACTAATCCTTCAACAGGTAGCCTTTTTTAAACGCAAG
>CAZYHL010000019.1:0-7747 GCA_964646795.1 uncultured Syntrophomonadaceae bacterium | reverse complement strand
CTCAATTAATTCCTGGGCGCATTCCCACAAGAAGACTGAACCCTCTTTTATCGGCTCGTTCCGCTCCATTACCTTTTCCTTGCTGACACCATGTTCCAGCCAGCTTTTACCCTTGGTAATGTAGTTGTGGTATAGAGGCTGTAGCCTGTCCAAGGAAGCGGCAAAGCAGGCTTCGACCGTTTCCCTTGCCTCAAATTCAATCCATAAGGCGTTGAACTCTTCTTCCTGGTCAGAGGGAAGAAGCGAGAAAAGCCTGGCGGCAGCCTCATTTTCACGCCGTGTCTTTTCCCCGGGATCGAAGGGGTCATAACAAAAGGTATCTCCCGCATCTATTTCTACCAAGTCGTGAATCAGGACCATTTTTACAACCGTAAAGATATCTATGCCGGGCTTGTTGGCATATTCCGCCAGCAAAACAGCCATTACCGCCAAGTGCCAGGAGTGTTCGGCATCGTTTTCCTTTCTGGACCCATCCATCAAATATGTCTGCCTGTAAACCCCCTTGAGCTTATCAATTTCCGCCATAAAAGCTATCTGGCTAAGCAAACGTTCTTTATCCATCCTACTTCCCCCGATGCTGTGAGATTTTTATTTACGCTCAACCCCCGCCTGTAATTTGGGCCTGCCTTCCACCCCTTCTGAAGCCTGCTTTTGCTCAAAACATTTTTGTGTAAGGGCATGGAGCTTTTCTTCCATTCCCTGCAAATCCCCCGGCCTGAAGCGCCAGCGCCAGTTGTTCCCCCCTACGGTCCCGGGAGTATTCATCCTCGCTTCCCCTCCCAGGCAAAGCAGATCCTGAAGAGGAATAATCACTGCGGCGGCAGCGCTTTTAAAAGCAACCTCAATAAAGTGCCTGCAGATGTCCTCTTTCCCTCCCGCAATAGTCTTTTGCCGGGAAAAAACCTTTTCATACCAACTCCAAATCGTGTCATTATCATGGGTGCCTGTATAAAAAACGGTTTCCTCCGCCGGCGAAAAATATTCCGCCTGGGGTTTTTCTTCCAGCAAAAATTGCAGCACCTGCATGCCCGGGTAACCACACCATTTTTTAAGCTTACTTACTTCAGGAGTAATAATACCCAAATCCTCAGCAATAAAAGGCACTTTTCCCAGTTTTATTTTGATGGCGCGGAAGATATCCTCTCCCGGACCTTTGACCCAGCGGCCTGCGGCTGCCGTTTTTGCGCCTTGGGGCACTTCCCAGTACGATTCAAAGCCACGGAAATGATCGAGCCGGATAATATCCACGAGTTCTCGCAGCTGTGCTATCCTCTCCAGCCACCATTTATAGCCTTCGCGTCTCATTCCCTCCCAATTATAATGGGGATTTCCCCAAAGCTGGCCTGTTTCGCTGAAATAATCGGGAGGAACTCCTGCCATGACGGCGGGTTTCCCTTCCTTGTCCAAGCGGAAAAGCCGGGGATTGGCCCACACGTCGCTGCTGTCATGAGAAACAAAAATAGGCAAGTCGCCGATCAGCTTGACCCCTTTAGCGGCGGCATACTTTTTTAAGGCCCGCCACTGTTTGAAAAGATAGTACTGCAAAAACCGCTGAAATTCTATCTCTTCAGACAGTAAATGCCTGTAAGCCGCCAAAGCGCCTTCCTGACGGCTAGCCACCGGCTTCTCCCACCTATTCCATGTTTCGCCGTTAAAAACCTTCTTTAAAGCCATAAATAGTGCATAGTCATCAAGCCAATCCCTATTACCCTCGCTAAAATGCAGGTAATCAGCCTGGTTTCTAGCTGAAAAATTATTAAAGGCTTGGCGCAATAATTTTTCTTTGGCCTTTTCAACGCCTTCGTAATCTACCCTGCCTTCGGGGAAGCAGGGATAAGCAGCGATGTCCTTGGCCTTGAGCAGCCCTTCCTCCTTTAAAGCATCCGGGTCCAAAAGGAGAGGGTTCAAAGCAAAAGCCGAGTAACACTGGTAGGGGGAATAACCGTAACCCGGCGGGTTAAGGGGCAACACCTGCCAAAGAGACTGGGAAGTGGCTCCTAAAAAATCAACAAAGGCAAAGGCGCTGCTGCCCAGATCTCCGATGCCGTACTTTGACGGCAGGGAAGTAGGATGAAGAAGAATCCCCGCTTCTTTGCCGGCGGGGGACGGCCAAATCTTTGCCGCTGCGTTTATTTCAACCTTCAAAGGTGTCTTCCTTTCACGTTTTTATCAGTCTCATTTCTTTAGGGTATGGAGAATACGGTTTTTTATAAGCCGGACAGTAAAAAACCTCCCACCTTCTTCTCGGAAGCACGGGAGGTTGTATCTGAAGCAGCCCTATTCAGTCCTTGCGTAAAAAGTTTAAGATTCTTTCATATTTATGGCCACAGTGCCGGATTCTTGCCTGATAAAAAGGGAATGCGCTCCTGTCCCCCAAGTCTTTGCGGCCCTCAGGTAAGGCTCGCCCTTGGAAGCGTAATCTTCTCTTTCCTCGCGGGATTGCCAGGTGATATCGGCCTTAAGAACACCTTTTTTCGCCAGCTCCACCGTTAATCCTGCGTTATTTACCTCCTCCAGCCACACCTCCAGGAAGCCGCCCTTTTGCCTTACCTCCCAGTTGCTTTCCAGGCGGGGCAAAAACAGCTGGAGCCGGCCACCACCTCCCTGGAAGGTAACGTCTATATCTTCCGGAACAAAAACAGTCACTTCCTGGCTGAATTTATAGTCTATGTAACGGTTGAAAAGCGGCCTGTAGAGATTAATAAACACCCGGTCGTCCCTTTGCTCGGTTTTTAATGGCTGCTCCTCGGCAAAAGCCAAAGCATCTTCCCTTGACAGGAACATGCCGCGGTACTGTGATTTGATGACAATTTCTTCGCCGCTGTAACTGATTATTTTGACACTGCCGCTTTCATCTTCCAGGTAAAGAGAGGCAATGCCTGCCGCGGGCAGTGTTTTTTCCCTTTCCACCGTCTGCTCCGTAGTATTGAAATTACGCCTGGCCAGATCTATAAGGCCAACGGATTCCAAGGCAGTAAGGGCAATGCCTGCAAATAAAAGAATTATCACCAGGATAATGCTTAAAAAATCGTAAGTTACCCGGATAGACCTGCCCTTGGCGCCGGCCACAAAATTATATAAGAGAATTTCCGTCCCCAAGACAACCAGAATCAGGGGCCAATAACGAAGTAGGTTTTCATAGCTTAAGGCATGACCTGCCGCCTTGTCTAAAAGCAGCGCCAGCCCCAGGGCAATCAGGGTAAACCCCATGGAAAAAGTCCCGACCCGCCACTGCCTTACCTGAGGTTTGGCAGTAGCACCTGTTCCTTTATTATCCGTTGCCGGCTCAGGCTTTGAGCCTTCACTCATTTTTATCCACCCTCTTCCCTCTGAGCATGTAGGCCCCTGCGGCGATAAGGATCAGAGCCGTAAGGATGGACCTGTAATTGTAGAGGTTAACCCGCCACATTTGGAAGAACATCTGGGGAATAAAGCGGTCCAGGAAAAAGTAGAGGCCGAGAACAATTAATACCCAACCGACGATAGTGTTTTTTCCTTTCAGCACATGCCATTCCACTAGGGGTTTGTCTATGCCCTCGGCCTCCAGAGCGACCATATCCGCTCTTTGCAGGGCATCAAAAAGATTGTAAAACCAAATGATCGGCAGCCAAAAATAAAAATAACTACTGAAACCAAGGAAATCCGTCAAGAACAAAGCTCCGAAAAACAGCAGCATGAACTGCAGCCCTCTGCTCATGGCGCCTAGGTAAAGATGGCCCACTCCCGGTATAAAGGAGAGGATAAAAGTAACAAACTTGCTGGGCTTTTTTTCAGTCAAAATAAATGCCTCCTTTAATGTTAATGAAATAGACCTATGAGCAACTCCCGGACAGTCTCCAGAAAGCTAAATTCATAAGACCCACCCTCTACCATCATAGCGGACAGCCGGGCCAAAATATCGAAGAAGCCTAAGTGCACCAGGACCATCGTAACGGAAGCGGCTGTCAGGTAATGAAACACAGGTTTAGGCAAGGGGATTTTCTGAAAATTTTTCCATCTCTGCTTATCCCTGGAAGGCAGCCCCTGCATGACCTTAGAGGCAAAGCCGGGCGGAGAAGCGTCCTTGCCGGCTTCAAGGGCTTGCATAAAATTTTCCAGGCAGAAGCTGCATTCGGTTACCGCCTTAAGCTGCTCCCTGTCCAGCGCAGTTTCCCCGGCCGCTATTTCCGGCCAATCAAAACCGGGATGTACCGGACATCTCATGAATATCACCTCCGGTCTTTTTTTTCTTCATCTTAGACCTAGCCCTGTAAAGCCTAGACTCGATAGTCTTCACGCTGACTTGCTCGGCAGCGGCTATCTCCTTTAAGCTGCGCCGTTCCAGGCAGTGCTGCCGGATGGCCTGCCGGTAAATAACCGGCAGGGTGTCAATTTTTTCTTTAAGCTCTTTTTTTTGTTCCCTTTCGAGGAGAATATCCTCCGGGCTCCGAACCTGCAAATCTGCTTGTACCTCGAGTTTAGCGTTTTCCGTAAGATACGGCCTGTTTTTTTCCTGCCGGCAGTAATCCAGGGCTTTATTGATGGTAATCCGGGTTATCCAGGTTGAAAAAGCAGACTCAAAGCGGTAGTTTTCCAGGGAGCGATAAGCCTGCCAAAATGCTTCCTGGGAAACATCCTCGGCAGCCGTTTTTTCCCCTGTAACCTTCAGGGCAGCGGCATAAACAAGCTTTTGATATTTCAGGACCAAAGGCCGAAAGGCTTCTTTGTCTCCGTTCAAAATTTTCTGGATCAAACGGCTATCACTGGTAATGCCGGAAACCCCCTTTAACCCGCTTAACTATTTAGACGTAAAAATAAGGCAAACCACTGCAGCATTTTTATTATCTTTAAAATTTATGCTTACTGTTGCCTCGCCATAATTAAAATAAACCCGCTCCCTTAAGGGGCGGGCATAAAATATTACTTTTTAGGCCTTGATTTTTTTTAAAAGCCAAGCCATGTTTTCCCCTAACGTCTCCATCGTCCTGATACCTTCCTCGTCTTTTTCCACTTCCCCGGGAGAGCTACCCAAGCCGAGGTTCCAGTAGCGGGAACCCGGTACAATCATTTCATTGATTAAAAAGAAAGCATTAATGGAACCGAAGACGTTTATCGCTCCGGCCCGGCGCATTGCCACCACGGCGGCGCCTGCCTTGCCTTTCAAGACGTTCCCTTTGCTTCGGGCCGCAAAACCCCCTCTGTCTATCAGAGCCTTGGTCTCCGTTGATAAAGAAGTGAAATAAGTGGGGGAGCCAATAATGATGCCGTCGGCTTCTATCATTTTTGCAATGCAATCATTGATGATATCGTCATCAAAAATACAGCGTCCGCTTTTACTTTCCCGGCATTTATAACACCCGGTACACCCGCGCTTTATTTTACCGGCCAGCTGCACCAGCTCACAGCTTATACCGGCTTCTTCCAAACTGCCGAAAACATGTTTAATAAGCCTGGCGGTATTGCCCTCAGGCCTGGGGCTGCCGTTAAACGCCACTACTTTTAAAATATCTCTCACTCCCTTACCAAAATTTTTACCCTTTATCATTATTTTATATCAGTTCCGTCAAAATAGAAACAACCTTTATAACAGCGGCTATTATTCCCAACGCCAGAACCGGATTGTGACTGCCAGGCTCACCACCAGCCACCCTACGAGAACGAGCAGGTTGGTTAGAACTCCTTTTTCCAGCGGTATACCGGTCATGATATTGCGCAGTAAATCACCAAGATAGGTTAAAGGGATTGCGTTAACTACGGGTTTCAAGAAGGCAGGCAGAATATTAATAGGAAAGAAGATACCCGATAAAAACATCATGGGAAACTGCACTACCTGGATAATTCCCATGCCGCTTTCCTCTGTCCGAGCGAAAGAAACCAGCATATAGCCGATGCTGACAAAAGTAGCGGCACCCAAGAGGACAACCCCCAGCACCTTCCACCAGCTGCCTATTATTGTCACACCAAAGAAAAGCCTCCCGATGATAATAATCAAAAGAGTCTGGATAACCGCCAAGAGCAGGCGGACAGTTATTTCGCTTAAGATCAGATGGGTGCGGGGCAGAGGAGTTGCGCCCAGGGACTTGAGGATTTTCTTTTCCCTTAAGGAAACCAGCCTGAGCGAACCGAAGAGCCCTAACTGCATCAAAGCCATCGCTAAAATACCGGGGATCAAATAATCGATATTATTTAAAGCCTCTGCCTGCACCGGCTGTGGGTTAAGATTAAAAAGACGGGGGCGCTGCTGCAGCTGCCTTTCGCTCTCCGCGAAGATTTCTCCAAGAACCGACAAAAATACCTGGTTTGTAGCCTGCTGCGTTTGATCGTAATAAACCGGGATCTCGACCCCTCCGGGTATAGCTGCGGGATTCGCTGCTGCCGCCGGCAACACCAGCACCAGTGACCTGCCCCCTTCTCTCAATAGCGACAGCTCATTGTCAAGTTCGCCTCGGTGAAGTTTAAAGGCAGGCACTTGATTGAGGGTCTCAACCACATTATCTGTAAAGACACTCTCTTTTTCCACCACAACCCCGAGGTTGATTTCAATGTTATCCGTTTCCCCGGAGAAGATAAAGCCGAATAAAACAATAAAGATGACAGGAAACATCAAAAACCAGAAAATGGTCATTTTGTCTCTGACCATATCTTTTAAAGTAGCGACAAAAAGCAGGTTGAATATCTTCATTCCCGAATGCTCCTTCCCGTCAGCTTCAGGAACACGTCTTCAAGGGTGGCCTTACGGATAGACAGGTTAGTGAGAGCAGCCCCTCCGTTTGTTTCTTCATTAATGAGGTAACGAATGCTTGCCTCTACCTTGCTGGAATACAGCGTCACTTTCTCTTCTGTGACCTGGAAGCGGCTCACGCTGGGAATATTTGAGTAATCCGCATCCATCCCGTTTGTCCTTTTAAGCTCAATCGCCTGTTCTAAAAAATGTTCATTTATCAACCCTTCCGGCGAATCAAGGGCAATTATGGAACCATGGTCGATTATAGCAACCTGGTCGCAAAGCCGCTGGGCTTCCTCCATGTAGTGGGTGGTGAGAAATATTGTTTTGCCTGAATTTTTTAAGCGGGTAATTACATCCCATAAATTTCTTCGTGCCTGAGGATCAAGCCCTGTAGTGGGTTCATCAAGGAACATAATCTCGCCGTTCCCTATAATTGCCATACCGACGGCAAGACGCTGCATCTGGCCTCCCGATAGTTTATGGTTCAAGGTTTTGGCCTTCTCCTGAAGGCCTATCCATTCAAGGACCTGTTCAACAGTATATGGGTTTTGATACAAACCGGCATTCAGATGCAAGCTCTCCCTGACCGTCAACCGGGGGAAGAGGGACGGTGTCTGCAGCTGTACGCCTATCTTCCGGTTTAATTTTTCTTTTTGAGTTGTGGGATTGAGCTCCAGAATCGAAACACTGCCGCTGTCAGGGAATCGCAGGCCGACAAGTATTTCCACCGTTGTAGTTTTTCCTGCACCATTAGGGCCCAGCATGCCGAATATAACACCCTTATCTATGGCAAAGCTTACGTCATTCACTGCCTTTAAGGGGCCGTAGCTTTTAACTAGGGAGGAAACTACTATACTCTTCACCGCAGTTCTACCTGCCTTTCATATCCACTGATTCCATATTTTTCTGCTACCATCTTATCACATAATGTATTTTGTGTTAATAATCTATATGCGTTAATTTCTATTTACCTTTAACTTTTTCCTTTTAAAAAGCCAGCCGGGCCCGAGGTTAATAGCCTCGGGCCCGGGGTATATAAGG
>CAZYHL010000018.1:7942-15144 GCA_964646795.1 uncultured Syntrophomonadaceae bacterium | reverse complement strand
AGTATATAATCGTTCCTGTTAATTTGTTTATCCTATATCAATGAAGTACAATTCCGATGTTACGTGTTTCAGGCCAGCACTGAAATACAGGATAAAAATAATTATTAATCTTGCATAAAAGTGGTATACTTTTAAACTAAAATACCGGTACACTTTTCAGTTAATATCAACACTTGCTAAGTGAAATAATTTCTTCTGTAGCAGCTCTGTATAATAATTGTTTAAACCTTAAAGCCTGTTCTTTACCGGGATATTTTCCCAGGCCTTCTTCTGTGCGATTTTGATTGATCCATTTTCGGAAAGCATTAATAAATAATGATTTGTAAACCAAAAAGCAAATATAATTTCAATTAATGTATTAGAAATATTGGATTTAAAGGGTATTGATAAGAGATATATTATTTCTAATACGGGAAGTATATATATAAAGTGGTTGAGTTTTACAAAAAGAGATGAATTTGAGTCAAATATTCCGGGACCTTTTTATATTTTTAGATCCGGATAGAATTTCCGGCAATAAGTGCAAAGAGCCTTACTATGCAAATTTTTATTTTTTCACTAAAATATTGATTAATGCGGCAATTGTTTTTTATCCTCATACTACCTTTAATAGTGGCTTGTCCGGGACAAGACAGAAGAATTGAAAAAGCAGTTTTAAATGAATTGAAATATTATCCGGAAGCAAGACTGCAGGATATTTACAAGAATTTTTTTCAGGATGCTTTTGGACCCGGGCATCTTATACCTGACACAGCACATGCTGGAAATTATTTGAATTATGAACTTCAGCAACCAATTGGCGACACACTGAAGTGGCAGGGCATAGGACCGGCAAACGATTATTACCGGATCAACCTTCAATTCGTAAAGCAGGGAATTTTACCCAGATCTGTTTTACTCGAAGCAATGGTTGAAAGTGCACCACTGGCACGTAATCCTGATATTGAAACATGGAGGAAAGAGTGGGGAAATGTAATTAGGGTAATAGAAAAGATGGATCTTAATATTCCTGATTATGAATCAGATAAAAAAGAAATTGAAGAGATCCTTGCCAAAGGGGAATATGTGATGCACCACAGCGATTTCTATAATGAAACATACCAGCGGCATTACAGAATTATCCACAAATCAGTTTTTAAACATTGGAAAGGAGTTTATTTTAAATGATTTAACAAAGAAATATTAAGGATTAAATGCGGATGTCAAAAACAAATTTGAAAAAACTGCAAAGAAAAAGGAAAAGTTTTCTTTTGCTTTTTAAAACACGTAATTTTTGCAAACGCTAATAAGCCTTAAAAGTGATAAGAAAAAAGTTTAGCAGGAATCCTATATAATGCTTTACTATAAATCACTAATAACATTTATTGTAACTTTAAGAAATAGTTTATCCAATACTAAGAATATGAACAGGTCAAAAATTCAAGAATTCATAGAACTATTTGAAAAATTCAAGAATACAGAAGATTATAAGTTCAGGATCCGGCAATCTGCTTTCACTCCTATTGCAAAACAGATAATAGCTGAAACGCTTAAAAATGATCCATTGACTAATGAACATCTAACCGGATTGATTCAAATGCTGAAAGCAGAAACCTCTCATGCAACTTTCAGTAAATATCTCGAAATAAATATTCAAAATCTTGACGTACGAAAAAAAATCTATGATGATGCAAAGCAACTTGGTTTTACCGGTTATACTGGTGCAGGGAAAGCAGCTATAAAAAGTCTTAATCATAAACAGCTTAATGAAGTAAAAAGATTCCTCTTAAATGCATTTACCGTACTTACAAAAGAAGAAGCTAAAATCCTAACCGATAAATTTGATTCTTTAAATATTCCGGAACTTAAACAAGGTATCTATTCTCCCTGGTTACATTATATTAATCCTTCGGTTTTCCCAATAATCAATAGTGCTCATAATGACCTGATTAAATGGTTTGAAATGGACAAGAAATACAGTAAATGTATTGACAACTATTATATTCTCATGACAGCAGTTCAAGAAGATAATCTGGGAACAATAGATTACTTCGCATACATGGTGAAGTTCTTCCCTGAAAAACAAGAAATACAGGAATCAAATGAAGATCTGGCCATAAGGTTACTAAAAGATAATGCTGACCAGGAAACAATTATGCAAGCATTTAAAAAGGCTTATAAAAAGAAGAATATAACAGATGAGAATTACATCAAATCAATGGTAGATATACATATGAATTTTGCAAGAAAGCCGGTTGAACAGGAAAGAAATGAACAAGGCCTTCATGTTATTGAACCAGGCTCAAATTACCTAACTAAAATAAGGTTTTGGTTATATGCGCCAGGACCCAATGCAAAATACTGGGATGCTTATTTTAAAGAAGGTATTATGGGAATGGGCCCAAACGCAATAGGTAACTATCAGCTCTTCAAAACGAGGGATGATATTACAAACAAAATGAGGGAATTATTTGGAGGTAAAAGCAGATATTCAAATGACTCACTTGCATGTTGGCAATTTTTCAAGGAAATTAAACCTGGTGATATAATTATAGCAAAGAAAGGAACAAAATCATATTTGGGGTATGGGATAGTGCAATCAGAATACTATTACGATCCCACCAGATTAGATTATCACAATATCCGCAAGGTCAAATGGATGTCAAACAGTGTTTATCCAGAACCTGATGGTAAAATTGTAATTAAAACATTAACCGATATCACAAAATACCCGGAGTATGTGAACAAGCTTGTTAAACTACTTAATATCGATTTAAAATATACTCCACCACTAAATAATGAAAGACCCTCATTCTGGTGGATTAATGCTAATCCTAAATATTGGAGTATTGATAATTATAAACAAGGGCAGGAACAGACTTATACTACTCATAATGAAAAAGGTAACAAAAGAAGAGTATATGAATACTTTAAACAAATAAAACCTGGTGATTTAGTTATTGGATACCAGTCAACTCCATCATTAAAGGTAAAAGCAATATTTGAAGTGGTTTCAGGAATTACTGAAAATGATGAAGAAGGAGAGGTCATTATCTTTAAAATAAAAGAGTTTTTCCCATATCAGCCAACCTGGGAGGAATTAAAAGACAATCCAATATTGGTTAATAGCGAGGTATTTAGAAATAACCAGGGCTCTCTATTTAAACTAACTGCAAATGAATACAATACAATTCTCAATATATGTAAAAAAGGATTGCCCGTTGAAAATGAAATATATAGTTTTAATGATGCTTTAGAAGAAATATTTCTTAAAGAAGATCAACTGCATAATATCATTGATTTACTTGAATATAAAAAGAACTTAATACTTCAAGGCCCACCTGGTACAGGTAAGACTTTTATTGCTAGGCGTTTAGCACATTTGTCATTAGGTAAGAAGGATAATTCAAGGATTGAAATGATTCAATTTCATCAATCATATGCTTATGAGGATTTCATCCAAGGATACAGGCCAAATGCTGAAGGGAAATTTCAACTTCAGAACGGAATCTTTTACGACTTTTGTCTAAAAGCTCAAAGAGATCCAAATGAAAAATACTTTTTCATAATTGATGAAATAAACCGGGGAAATCTTAGTAAAATCTTCGGTGAAATTATGATGCTTATTGAACATGATAAACGAGGTCAACAATTTGGGATAAAACTGGCATATTCCGGTTCCGATGGTGAAAGATTCTATATCCCGGAGAATCTATATCTCATTGGAACAATGAACACGGCTGACAGATCACTTGCTATTGTTGATTATGCTTTAAGAAGGAGATTTGTTTTTTTTGAGGTTAAACCTGCATTTAATCATCCTGGTTTTGAAAAACAACTTAAGTCAAATAGTGTTGATGAATATCTTATTAAACTTATCAAAGACCGAATGTTACAATTAAATGCAACCATAACTGAGGACAGTAATCTGAGTAAATGGTTTACTGTTGGCCATAGCTATTTCTGCACTTCTATTAAAAAGCCAGATATTAGCTGGTATAAAACCGTGATAAAGAATGAAATAGGACCGCTTCTACATGAATATTGGTTTGATGATGAAGAAAAGGCTGAAGAAAACATAAGAAAACTCATTCGTGATTGAAATCAAAATTCCTATAGAAAACATCTATTATTTACTTTGTTACGCCTGGAATCAGCTGGACGAAGCCGGACGTATTAAAGTAACAGCCTCAGATTACAAACGATATATTGATCTTTTTGCGAGAGTACTAAAAAACGGATGTGCTTATTTGCTCAAGCGTGGACTCGATCGTGAATATCTATCTTTTTCGGATAATTTAACTAAGATTCATGGCAAAATAGATTTTAATAACAGTTTAAGAAATATTCTATGTTCTTCGACGAAGCTATTCTGCAATTACGACGACTTATCCAACGATGTTTTACAAAACCAAATTATTAAGGCTACGATCAAGAAAGTAATAAAGATAAAATCTCTGGACAAAAACACTTATAAAGAACTGGTTGAAATCTATAAGCGATTATCAATTATTTCTGATATAACCCTGACTGACAATCATTTCAAGAAAGTAAGGCTGCATAGAAATAATTTATTCTATCGTTTCATCCTTAATATTGCTTACATTATTCATAAAAACATTGTAATAAACGAGTTATCAGGCGAATATGAGTTTTCTGACTTTATACGTGATGAAAAAAAGATGGCTGGTCTTTTCGAGAATTTTATAAGAAATTTTTACAAGATACATCTTAAAGGAACTGGTTTTGAAGTAAAACCAGAAATAATAAAATGGAACGTTACTGAAATAGACAGCTATTCAATTGATTTCCTGCCTTTAATGAAAACCGACATCTCATTAAACTCTGAAAAAAGAAAAATAATCATTGACACTAAGTATTATAAAGAATGTCTTCAGGAGTATTACAACAAAGAAAAAATAAGATCTGAAAATCTTTATCAGCTTTATACATACGTCAGAAATGCAGAAGTACAGGGAGGATCTGCGCAGAATTGCGAAGGGATTCTTATTTATCCAACAGTAAAAAAAGAGGCTGATTTAAATTACATGATGGAAAACCATAAGATCAGTATCAAGACTATCAATTTGAATCAAAACTGGAGACTTGTTTCTGAGGATCTTATCAAAATCATCAGTTAGTATATAATAGTCATTTAGATAACATCGACCCACCAGAATAACCATTCTCTTAAGGGATTTATTTTAAAAATTGCTTTTAGGGGTAAATGTTTTACAGAAAGGCTTCCCCTCGGTTCCTCTCGGCTGGGCTTATTTTCAGGTGATACTTGTTCGGAAAGTGATCCAGGTTTCGGCTCATTACCTCGTAAAGAAAGTCCATTATCAGTACATCTCTGAGTTGGTCGTCTGTTTGTGCCTGTTGTATTTGTCGTGCCAGTTCCTGCTGATATTCCTGTTCTGTCAGTCCCAGCATTATTTCCACCTGTTTGTTCGAATAACGTAGGAGACTGATTACCTCGTCCTGCATCTCCTGTCTGTCGTATATTCCTATTGCCAGATTGTCCGGTGTTTCCTCGTTGAATACCGCTAACATCAGTTGTGGAAGAAGTGCCTGTTCCGGATTGACTCCCATTCTCAGGTCGAACAGTTTGTCCTTGATTGTCTCGTTTAGTGTTTTCATCTGTATTTAGCTTTTTATAACTTATACGAGTTGATATTCTTATTGATAGTTAAATTTTCTCAAATATGATATATTATGAAATTTTGTTATTAAAAATTCTTTGTTTAACCGATTGTCTCGTCCACTATCTTGTCGAACATCTCCTGCGTTATCTCTGGTATTTCCCTGTCCGGGTCTTCTTCCATCCCCTCTATCGGTGCCAGATAGTTCAGTACCATCTCCCCTATCTCGTCCGGGTGAATATCCATTTTAAATAACAGAATATGATATTAGCAATTAGAATAAAATGAAAAAAAGATATTGGCACCGTCTCTCTGAAAAAACATTGACAAGCTGCATAATGATAAGAAAACCTGGGATTTTGTTATGGGAAATTTTTAAAAGCTATCCATATACTAAAGGTATACACTATAAAATTTTTATATTCTAGGGAACTTTTTGTTCATTTTTTGTTTTTTTTTGGATTCAAGTTGTCATGTGTTTACTCTGAAAAATAAATATGGATATTTTGAAAAGGCATTTGAAATATTTATCTTGGCTTACTATTATAGTTTAACCTAATTTTAAACTTTTTGAATCCAGAAGATGAAATAAGAATATTGGTAAGGGCATTAACAAAAGGAGATGTCCAAGCTTTTGACAAGTTGTTTTCAATGTATGGCCATCGTATTTACCACTTTGCATACGGCTACCTTAAATCGAAAGAATTTGCAGAAGATATTGTTCAGGAAGTTTTTCTGCGGATATGGAAGAACCGTAAAAGTCTTAATCTGGAATTGTCATTTAAGGCTTACCTTTTTAAGATTGCTTATCATTCTATTCTGGAGAACTTCGAAAAATCATATCGCCAGCAAGCTTATAAAGACAAATTAATAGAAGAATCTGTAACCTTCATTCCCGGTAATGAAGAACGTCTTAATTATCAACTTCTTCTTGAAAAGGTTGATAAACTAATTGATCAACTTCCTCCACGACAAAAGGAGATACTTATCAAGCGAAGAAAAGAAGGTATTCCGGTTAAAGAAATTGCCAGACAGTTGGGTATAGCACCCAAAACGGTAGAGAACCACCTTACTGAAGCATTAAAAACGATCCAAAAGAAATTAGGAGAGAATAATATTAATAATATATTGTTTTTTACCCTTTTTGTAAAATTTTGATTGTCAGTCTTTTTGATTTTGAAATTTAGTTTTTTACTGTTTACACTGGGGGATTTTAAGTTACCTGTCCTATATATATAATAAGACTAAAATTTGATGAATGGATTTTGATGCAAAGATGTTAAATCGCTTTTTTAACGGAACCTATTCCCGAAAAGATTATCTCAAAATAAGGTCTGCTTTTAATAATCTCGAATTCAGATCAAAATTAACACAATATATTGAAAAGCACTGGAACGATTTTTTAAGTGAAGAAATACCCCCGGGAAATGTGGATTCTATTTTGGATAAGATCCATCACAAAATAATGCTCGAAGATATCAATTTACGTAAGATCAGTTTTTTAAGTGTATTCCAAAAAGTTGCTGCTATTCTCATTATTCCTTTGTTGCTGTCCTTTCTTGCAGTTTTTTACTTTAAAAC
>CAZYHL010000018.1:0-7842 GCA_964646795.1 uncultured Syntrophomonadaceae bacterium | reverse complement strand
ACAAAAAGAGGTGGTTATCTTGAATAGAGGAGAAGTGGAAGTAGCCATGAAGGATGGAACAAAACTAGAAGTACTTCAGCCCAATAGTAAACTAGTATTAAATACTTACAAACACACTCTCGAAACCACCGAGGTAGAGGCTTCCCAATATATTGGCTGGATCGAGGGGAAACTGATCTTCAGGAATGAAAGTATGGAACAGGTGGCAGAACGCATAGGGCGCTGGTACAATGTTGAAATAATAATAGAGGATAAGGAACTACTGAAATATACGTTTCATGCTACTTTTATTGATGAACCGCTGGAAGAGGTATTAAAATATATGGCTATAACTACGCCATATACATATAAGATTCTGCCACGCATTTTGGATAATAATAATCTATGCCAAAAAAAAATGGTCTTAGTGAAGTTAGATCGAGAAAGGCTTAAGGCCTTTAACTGAAAAAGGAGGGTATTGGTGGTACCCTCCTTTAAATCAAGCAGTAAATTTTTTAGTTTAAATGTTTAACTACTTAATGGTTCAAATGTATGAAAAAAAAATGTATTCGTGATGCATTATTATTTTGCATCAAAACAAAAATGTGGAAAATTATGCGATTAAGTGCTTTTTTTCTGATAGTGTGTTTTTCGCACACATGGGCAATATCCGGTTATTCCCAGGAGACTAAACTAACTCTGAAGATGAATGATTCAAAAATCATCGAAGTGCTGAATGAAATTGAAGAACAAAGTGAATTTTATTTCCTTTTCAATCAAAAGCTTGTGGATGTGGAAAGGGAAGTTGACATTAATGTGGAGAAAAAGACAATTGACAACATCATGCAAGGACTTTTTGCCGGCACAAATGTAAACTACCTGATTTACGATCGTCAAATTATTTTAACAACCTTCAACAAAGAATTAATTCCTGAACAAACCAGTATTGTTTCAGGCAAGGTTAGAGACAGTAATAATCAACCACTGCCAGGTGTCAGTATTGTCCTAAAAGGCACAACACAGGGAACAATTACAGATTCAGATGGTAATTATACTTTGTCAAATATTCCACCCGATGCTGTGTTGGTTTTTTCTTTTGTAGGGATGAGGACACAGGAGGTGGTTGTTGGAAGTCAAATAACTATTAATGTGACAATGGATGAAGAAGTGATTGGAATTGACGAAGTAGTAGCTATAGGGTATGGAACTCAAAAGAAAGTTAATCTTACCGGTGCCGTAGAACAAGTAACATCAAAAGACCTTGAAACAAAAACTGCATCAAATTTGGGCCTGGCGCTCCAAGGCGTGGTACCTAACCTGAATGTGACTATTACCGATGGGAACCCTACGAAGAACCCGTCATTCAACATCAGAGGGGGTACTTCCTTTTCCGGAAATATTTTTTTAAACGGGTCTCCTTTAATATTGGTTGATGGCGTGTCGATGGAATTTGTTGATTTGAGCCCAAGTGATATTGAAAGTATTTCAGTTATTAAAGATGCTTCCGCTGCGGCAATTTATGGCGCTAGGGCAGCTTATGGAGTTATTCTGGTTACCACAAAAAAAGGTACAAAAGATTTAGCCCCGACAGTTTCTTATTCTTCAAGTTATAGTATGCAAAGTGTAATGAAAGATCCTGGCATATTGAGCGGAGCAGAATGGCAACAAGTAATCATGGATGAAAAAGTGCTCAATGGTAGTAATTATTCAGAATCAGATCAGAAAAAATTAGAAGCCTTATTAAATCGGGCCAATAACCCGGAAACTGCACCGAATTATTATATGGAAGGTAACTCAATCGTATGGGTTGAAAATGTGAATCCATGGGAGATAGTTTACAAAGACTGGGCGCCCTTGCAAAATCATAACATTTCTTTATCCGGTGGCGGAAATAGAAATACCTACTATGCATCGCTCGGATATCGCGATCAGAATGGTTTAATGGATATTGGAGAGGATTACAGAAAAACGTATAATGCTACCCTTGCGCTTTCTACTGATGTCACCAACTGGTTAAATATTGATACCAAAGTTTTATTCACCCAGCTTGATACCCAAATACCTTACGGCGGAGGATATACACAGGATGTGGTTTTACTGCAAATTATGCAGTGGTCATGGAGGAATTTGATGATGCCAAAATACACTCCGGCTGATTCCCCGGGTGGGGGTATACCAACGAATCGTGCCATTAATGGCTTTTTAGGAGACGGTCATCGAAGACAATTGTCTCAAACACTGATGACGCAAATAGGAGCAAATGTAAAACTAACTGATTTCCTGAGTTTTAAAACCGACTTTGCTTACCGGTCGATACACGGTAAAATGAAGCAATTTTTACCTTCTCTTGCCCGCATATCTCAGGCATGGAGCCCTTCAACAAATATTGGCACAATTGCAAAGACATTTTCCAGAGATGAATATTTTGTATATAATGCCTACCTTGATTTCAACAAATCATTCCTGGATAAGCATGAGATATCAGGCGTGCTCGGTTTTAACCAGGAACTATATAAATATGATAGTTTAAATGCGAATTCCCGTGAGTTTATCACAAATAGTGTCCCCGTGATTAAGCTTACAACCGGGGCCCAAACTATTACGGACAATGAATCGCATTGGGCAATAAGAGGTGCATTCATGCGATTTAATTATAATTATAATAATAAATATTTGTTTGAAATGAATGGAAGGT
This sequence comes from uncultured Syntrophomonadaceae bacterium, assembly GCA_964646795.1. Lineage (GTDB taxonomy): Bacteria > Bacillota > Dethiobacteria > PWVN01 > PWVN01 > CAZYHL01. The sequence goes on along the minus strand of CAZYHL010000018.1, from coordinate 5,168 downwards.
ACGATGGTACTTCTAAATTTCCAACAGCATCCCGATTTAAGTTCTTTCCATCATTCTCTGGAGCATGGCGAATTTCGGAAGAGTCATTTATGGAAAGCACAAAACAAATTCTTTCGGATTTAAAACTAAGGGTTTCCTACGGAAGCCTGGGCAATCAGGATGTTATAAATTATGCTTATATTGCAACTAATCCTGTGACATTGCAAGTGCCCTATATTTTTAATGGGAAAAGCCCTATTGGCGTTAGTGCCCCAGGTTTGGTCAGTCCTGATCTGACTTGGGAAACAGCAACAACAATTGACTTTGGCCTTGATGCAACCCTATTTGAGAAACTCACTTTTAGTTACGATTGGTACGAAAGAACAACCCGGGATATTTTAACAGCAGCAGAAAAGCTCCCATCGGTATTGGGAACAAGTGTTCCTCAGATGAATTCAGGTGTCATGAAAACAACAGGATGGGAGTTTTCAACAAGATGGAGGGATACATGGAATAAATTAAATTACAATATCGTTTTTTCTTTGGCTGATTATCAATCAGAAATAGTTTCTTATTTAGGAAATCCTCAGAAACTAATAAGTTCTCTTTATGAAGGGAAAAAGATGGGTGAAATCTGGGGCTATGTAACAGAAGGTATTTTTCAAAGCTATGAGGAGATAGATGCGGCTCCATCCCAGACAAGGATAAATGGTGGTGTCTGGAGACCTGGGGATGTTCGATATGCAAATAATAACAACGATGATGTAATATCCCCGGGTTTGGGAACTGTAGAAGATCCGGGAGATATGAAAATCATCGGTAATAGCACTCCACGCTTTCAGTTTGGGCTGAATACAAGTCTTGCATGGAAAAATTTCGATTTCAATATGTTTTGGCAGGGAGTTGGCAAAAGAGATTTTTGGACTGACAGCCAATACTATTGGGGTTATATAACCGGTAGTGATGCTGCCGGAACCAATTGGACCTATAGCAACAGTTGGACCCCTGAAAGAACCGATGCTTTTTTTCCGGCATATAAAATTGCAGCATACAATAGTCAGGTACAAACTCGATATCTTATTAATGCTGCTTATGCCCGGTTAAAAGATATAACCGTAGGATATACATTCCCCGGTCATCTGACTAAAAATAAGGTTAGTAGCCTGAGAGTATATGCTTCAGGAAATAATTTGGCAAAAATTTCAAGAGTTCCTAAAACCTTGGATCCTGACATACTGACAGGAAGTACTTATGCCCCGGTTCATCATTTTACTTTTGGGGTCCAGGTTAAATTTTAACATTTGTAATACTGAATATTATGAAAACAAAATATTTTTTATTTATAACATTATTCTTTTTTGCTTTATCAGGATGCAATGATGATTTTATGGAAAGATATCCTATTGATGCAATAACAGACAACACTTCCTGGAAAAGCGAATCTGATCTGAAATTATACTGTAATGCTTTTTATCCGGTTTTTATCCCCGGATTTTTGACAGGCTGGTCATTAGACGTACAAATTCCATATGGATATAAAGGATCTGAAATCCCTTATGGTGACCTTCATTCAGACAATGCCTTACCTACGGATTATTCCATGGTTAAAATGGTTAACGGAACATACATTGAGCCTACATCTGCCGGTAGCGGTGGATGGAACTGGTCAGCTTTACGTAATCTGAATTACTTTCTGATAAATTGCAATAAGGTGGATATTGCTGAAAGTACAAAACAAAAATATGTTGGTGAAGTGTTATTCTTTAAAGCATTTTTCTATTTTAAGATGATTAAGCAATTTGGAGAAGTTCCCTGGTATAGTAAACCGCTTGAAACAAATTCAGAGGAATTGTACGCGCCACGAACACCCCGGGCAGAACTTATGGATTCGGTTCTTGCTATTATTAGTAATGCTGTAGCGTGGTTGCCGGGAAAAGGGTCCGAAGAGAAAGACCGGATTAATAAAGACATGGCGTTATTGCTGAAAGCACGTATTTGTTTGTATGAGGGGACTTTCCGTAAATACCATACGGAATTAGGCATTTCAGGAGATAAATTTTTACAGGAAGCTGCAGATGCAAGTGATGCCCTGATTAATTCTAACCACTATTCAATTTGGTCAACAGGAAATCCGGAAAGTGATTATTTTAATCTTTTTATTCAGGACAACTATGATAGTAATTCAGAGGTCCTGTTATCGAAAAAATATGCGGATGGTATATTGGGACATTCTTTTTTAAGGTATTTTTTGTGGTACCAGGCACAAAATATTGCTGGCTCCACAAAATCTTTTGTAGAAGAATACTTATGTTCTGACGGATTGCCTATTTCTGTTAGTCCATTATATAAAGGGGACGACAGCATTCAGAGTGAGATGATGAACAGGGATCCGCGTTTACGCCAAACCGTTTGTTTCCCTGGAGAATTTTGTCTTGATCCTAAAAATTCTGATGCTTACACCGGCCGCGGTAGAGGATATAATATGTCAATGCCTCCGATAAACGGCACAGGAGAAACATATCCGACCCCAACCGGCTATTGGCCTGTCAAGTTTTGGAAAAATGATCCTGTCCAATATAATAAAACTCAAACTGGAACAATGCCCTGTCCTGTTTTTAGATATGCCGAAATATTGTTAATTAATGCTGAAGCAAAAGCTGAGTTAGGAACTTGTACCCAAACAGATTTAGATGCCACAATAAATAAACTAAGGGATCGGGTCGGTATGCCTTATCTGATGATAAGTAATATTCCCAACGATCCTTTGCTGGATGAAGTTTATTCAACATTATGCGGATATGTGCCATCTCCTTTAATCAGAGAAATAAGACGGGAGAGAAGAGTTGAACTGGCTTGGGAAAATTTTAGATGGGATGATTTGTGCCGCTGGAAAGCTGGTAAACTTCTGTTACGGCCCGAAAGTACGCGAGGGATGAAGTTTAACCAATATCAATACCCGAAGGTAAAAGCGGGAATGGATGTGTATCTTGGCAGTGAAGGGTACCTGGAGCCATATCAGAAATCCTTACCAAATGGGAGAAAGTTTGAAGAACCAAAACAATATTATTTCCCAATTCCAATTGAAGATATTATAATGAATGAAAATCTTCAGCAAAATCCGGGCTGGGCTGGAAAATAATACAAAAATAGTTTAAATAAATAGTTAGTTCATTTATAAATCAAAGGGTATCGGTCTTATCGCGATATCCTTTGATTATGTTGAATAATTATAAATTATTGATATGAAACAAGATATGGATCAAACTAATAGAGAAAATGTTGTCTCCTATTTTGAAAAGAAAAGGTTATTCTTTAGATCAATGATATGTATTGCTATATTGTTATTGGTTAATGTATTATCAGCTCAGGAGCACCTTTCAGTAGAAGATGCTATAGAGCAAGCCAATAAAGAACTTTGGAATAAATTTATTGACAAATATGGAATTATAAACGATTTTGTTGGTGAAATACCTACTCCTGAGGATTGTATATTAGGTCGTCCAAATGCTATCGGGTGGTGGAGTCCAATAGAAAATGGACCGTTTTTCACGGGCTTGTATTTGATCGCAGCAAGTGAAAGGGCACAGCGAAGTGAAAACAAGAAGGATAGAAAAAAAGCAAAACGTCTGGCTGATGGCTTGTTGAAATGTGCCTCTGTATCTGATGTGCCGGGATTCATAGCAAGAGGTGTCGGAACCGATGGAAAGTGTCATTATCCGATGGGGTCAGATGATCAAACAATACCCTGGTATCTTGGATTATATTCTTACTTAAAAAGCGATGTTCCTTCGACTTCTCATCGAAAAAAGGTTATAGATAAACTGAATGTTGTTTCAAAAGCTTTAATGGCAAACGACTGGAAATTGCCATGTGATGGTCTTTTTAAAGGTGAAAATCGTGGCAATTTAAAATCAGGCAGTTATCTTACTGTTTCCGGGTATTTGTTCATATTACGAATGATGTACCAGTTTACCGGTGAAGATTTATGGATTGAACAGTATCATAATGCCTTGGCAGAACATGCTGAGCAAAGGTCAGTAAAATCTGCGAATACAAGGTTGGAAACATGTGCTGTCGGCTATCGTATGGACAGCCTTGTGTTTCGAAGGCAGGATTTTGACAAGAGTCAATTGTGGATTTATCTCAAAAACCAGGCAGCTTTGGCGTTTTTGACTGAAATGGAAGATGATAATTCGATTAACAAATACTATTTTGCAGGAATAGAGAAAAATGCCAACTATGCCAGGGAAGTGATCGATGCATTCCATGAATTTGACAATAATGACACAAAAAAGTTTGGACATAAAAACTGGAGGGAAGGGTATCCCAATTGGTTTCCGCAAAAGACCCAAGAAGATGCAGGTAAGTTATCCGGAATGGGAAATAAGGAGGTCTTAGGTGACCGAAAGGGGTATGAAAGGAGATATATGACCAACCCCCTTGCTGCTGCTGCAATTATTTCTTTTTATGGTGGTAGCGAGAATTGTAAAATTGTGAATCAGGTTATTAAACATTATGATTATTCAAAACTCAACCTTTCAGAGTTTTTCTTTGCAGAAGTTGCTTATTATTCATTGCCGAAGAATTGAAACTAATTATTATCATCAATGCTGGAAATATTTTATATATCCAGGTAAATAAAAATAAGAATTAAATGTAATAAAGAATAGATTTCAGCTTGCAAAAAATATCTAACTTATTTTTTGTATCGGAATAACAAGCCTGTTTTTTTCGCAAAAATTCAGTTGAGAAAGGTTCAGCAAAAGCAATTTGATTTTACTTTGACAGATTAAAAAAATGCTAAAATTTTATAATTTAATTGTTTGGTTATTACGATAATGCCTTGAAGATAATTATTTTCAAAGCATCGATCGCGAAACAAACAAACCATTCGATAGAATGTTAAACACATCGTTATGATTTAACAATCCATTCTAATAAGAGTACTTTTGGTGCAATACTTGCATTACAAAATTTTATTAGGACCCGAAGGAGGTCAGGATAGAGAAAACACTGGAAATGATAAACAATGTCTGCGAAAAATAGATAAATGAAATACCTAAGAAAAGGTTTTCCAAAGGAAATACTTATAAATAAATTTAAATTGATGACTTTAACAAGCAAAAAGTAATAATATGAAATACAAGTTAACGATAGTGATAGTAGTAGTTTTTTATTTTTTAATTGAC
>CAZYHL010000017.1:0-15243 GCA_964646795.1 uncultured Syntrophomonadaceae bacterium | reverse complement strand
GCCGCTCATCTTCATTACTGCTCCACTCATCTTTTTCATTCCTCCAATTCATTTTGTTTTTGTTCTAGTTTTTGGTGCCTATTCAAGATAAATCGGCCTTATTCCTTTGCTATTATGCCACTATCACTCCTTTCAAATTTTATATCTATAATGCACTTACTTCTTGTTGGCGTAATAATCAATCAAGATATCCAATACTTCCGGTCTGCTGAACTCGGCGGCGGGTTTTTCGCCTTGCGAAAGCATTTGCCGCAGTTTGGTTCCGGCAATCATCAGGTGGTCATCACCGGAGTGAGGGCAGGTCTTCATTGAAGCCATGGATTTGCACTTGTAGCAATAGAAGGTCCAGTCTATCTTCATGGGTTGGATAGCCAGGCTTCCCTTGGGAATGGTCTCAAAGATTTTTTGAGCATCGAAAGGACCGTAGTATTTGCCTACACCGGCATGGTCCCTGCCGATGACCAGGTGGCTGCAGCCGCAGTTTTGGCGAATAATGGCGTGCAGCAAGGCTTCCTTAGGTCCGGCATAATACATTTCCATGGGATATACTTTCAGAACCACGTTCTCTTTGGGATAATAATTTTCGATTAAAATATTGTAGCACTTCATCCTTACATCGGCGGGAATATCATCGGCTTTTAGCTTGCCTACTATAGGATGAATAAACAGACCGTCGCTTATTTCCATGGCTATCTTGGTTAAATACTCATGGGAACGGTGGATGGGGTTTCTCGTTTGAAAAGCGGTTATTGTCTGCCAGCCTTTTTCTTCAAATATCGCCCGTGTTTCTTCAGGCCTGGCATATTCGGGATAATTTTCCTTGTAGCCGCCTTCGCTTAATGCTTCTACTTTCCCGCCTACGTATACATCGCCCCGTGCTAAACATTTTTGGACGCCGGGGTGGTTTTCGTCAACTGTTCCAAAGACATTCTGGGCTTCCTTCATCTTATCATACTCGAAGATGTCTTCAACAGTCAGTACGCCCATTGTTTCATCGCTTTCGGAATCCATCAAGGCTACTCTTTGACCCAGTTTCAAGCTTGCGGATTTTTCTTTGTCTACGGAAAGGGTGATGGGAATAGGCCAAAGGACACCGTTCGCCAGCTGCATATTTTCAACTACATTTTCATAGTCTTTCTTGGTCATAAACCCGGTCAGGGGGCAGAAAAAACCCGCCGCCAGCATGACTAAATCAGAATATTCCTTTGAGCTCATGACAATTTTTTCTAGACCCTTCGCTTCTTCTAAAAGCGCCGCACGTTTCTCTTCGGGGACGAGACATTTAGTTAATTCTCCGCCCCCATGGGGAGGGACAAGCTTACTCATAGTATTCATTCTCCTTTCGTTTTTAAAAAATTAGTTAATGATTGTTTCTGTTACTTCTCCCACCGACGTACCATCGGCAGAATTTTTTCCTTCATTTCGTTAAACTTAGGCGAAGTATCTGCAATGTTGTTCTTCTCGCCGGGATCGGCTTTCAGATCATACAATTCCCATTTGTCAAGGTATCTGGTGTAAATAATTTTCAAGTCGCCTTCACGGAGGTAATAAACGTCTATGTTTATGTCGCCGCCGCGTTGGGCTTTTTGATCAATAGCTTCACCGAAGACAGCCTTTTCCTCGAAATTGGCTTGAGGCAATAGGGAAGCACCCTTGAAGGCCGGAACAGGCTCCAGACCAAACAGATTAACGATGGTGGGACATATATCTAAGGTGCTGACAAGCTTGTCGCTGTAACCGGTTTCCTCATAACCGTAAATAAGCAAGGGAACGTTTACAAGCTCATTATAGCCTTTGTGGTCGTGAGACAATGCGCCGTGGTCGTTGAATTCGTCACCGTGGTCAGCGGTTATGATAACTACAGTGTCTTTTAAAATACCTTCGTTTTCCAATGTCCCAAAAAGGTCCTTAACGTAGCCGTCTACTTCCCGGACATGGACTTCGTAAAGCTTTTTCAGCAGTTCCACTGTTTTGGGATCAGAAACATCCCGCTTCAAAACCACCTTTTGTTGAAGCTCTGCCATCTCATCCTGGGTGATTTTTATTTCGGGATAGACCATATCGATGTATTTTTGCTCTGGGTTATAGGGTTCATGGATGTCCATATAATGGACCCAAAGGAAGAAGGGGTTTCCTGATTTGCCGCCTTGGGGCGACTTAAGCCAATTAAAAGTCATTTCATTGACCCTCGGCCCTTGGATATAAGGCACTCTGGGGGGAAGATCTTCTTCCATGGAATCATAAAATTTATCCCAACCGCGATCCCAGCCGAAAAAGTTGCTGCAATATGGGTTGGAGTGAAATCCTGCCGTTGTTATGCCAGCTTTCTGCAAAGGTTCTGAGATGACGGTTCTTCTGGGGTCCAGAGCAGAGTTGTTGGGTCTGCCGTAATCCAGATAATGCGAAGAAGTCAAAATACCGGGGAAGGAAGCTTGAGTGTAAGGACCTGTGCTGTAGCAGTTGTTGAAAATGAGGGACTTGTTCTTTAACGAGTCAATAAAGGGTGAAAGGCCTTTATTGTTCCCATAAATGCTGAACACGTCTTTCCTGGTAGCGTCGAGAGTTATCAAGATAACGTTTTTCATTGAATAATCATCCTTTCTTTAAATTTATTTTCCGGCCGGCTTATCTCAACTCCAGCCTTATTATCCTATCGCTTAAAGCCTTGTCCCTCTTTATTTCCTTGATATGTAGTAAACAGGCTTTCGCGAATAGTCTCTAGAGAGTTTCAAACAAAACATATTCTAGTTTTCCCGTCGATTTATTGTTTATTACTGTTCGTTTCCGTGAAAAGGTTGTGTAATCTTATTGTTACACCTGGATATCGTCTCCGGGTATCGGCGTTTTGCCTCTGGCAAGTTGCACCCAGAAACGGTCTCCTTCCTTAAGATATTTTTCAATCCCTAATTTTTTCAGCATCAGCAGATTGTATACTTTGCTGTTGTGAGGCCTAACATCCCCCTGTTTAGAGATAGGGGCCAGCTTTAAGCAAGGGAAATCATCACATTGGCTGCAAAACGAAAGTTTCTTATTTTCAACACAGCAGACATATGTTGGACACTGCTGATCGCTGTGAGGTTTTCCTTCAGAGGGGCAGCAACCGGGGCACTTCATCTCCATCTTTTTAAATTCCGCCAACGGCATATTAACTCTTTTGGCCATGTTTTCAATAGCAGCCTCGTCTTTTGTACCGCCGGGATAAGACGGGCAGGTACTGCAGTTATAACCGCAGGGGGCTATCTTTTGAGCATCTTCCATTCGTTTTACCCTCCCTTATTCATTTTACTTGAACTATGAAGAAATATTGGTTAGAGCCACGGACAGGTGAGAGAAAAAACATCCGCCAACTATCTCTCTTTTCCGCTTACATAATCAACCGTCTCCGGGAAACCACTAAGGCTGTACCCGCTTGCCGTACGCATAGTATTTATGGTTAAAGTTTAAAACAGATGGTTATCAATTGATTCTTCGAAATAATAATTGTTCCGATCTTTGTTTTGGAGGGAAGAATCCCGAATGTGACAGAGTATGTAAGGCAACAAAAATCCCCGGTTCCTTTAGATAAAGTTCCGTTTAGAAAGCATTTTTCTGTTGTTGCCGCATAACAGTATTATACATCGAAACATTTTTTATTGTCAACGATGATTCGGCTATCCCCTAATTTATGTGCTCCGGCAACCCGGCTATCCCACTGGGTAAGCAACCTGATGCAACCATTAATGCTTTTATTTACTATTCTACATTACTTTCGTTTATCCTTTTATAGAAAATATTTTATCTTATTTTACCTTAAATATTTTGACCGAGGGACTTTACCTTAAAAATTTTTTCTGTTAATCCACCTTTAAATAAGCATCCGCACAATCATGACCACCCGTAAAACGGGTAGTTTGCTCTGCCCCTATAAGGGGCCGCAAAATTTCCCGTATACTTTGTTTGTATTGATAGTATGTAAATGACTTTTCGTCTATACTTTGGAGTAAATACTATATGATATTTACAGAACGACTTCTGTCAAGAGGGGTTTTGTTTTTTGTCCAATTTATCTCACAAATCCAATATATCGTTTAGGGCTTGATTCGTTTCCCGTTCCATATAAGTTGGCCAGATTGTTTAAAATGTATCCGAGGTTGAATGTTCAATAGAAACGAGCAAATGCCCCTTTTACTTCATTTTCATCAAGACGGGGCATTTGCACATGTTTCTATTATTCAAACGTCATTGTATGCCCGGGCGTCTGCAATCTACTCTTCTAAATTCTTCGGCGACCAACTGACCTGTTCGCTTGAGTATACTATACTGTCGTCGCCGTATTGACTCACCGTCAGCGCTCCCGTCAGGACTGCGATTTCATCTGAACCATTATAATCTTCATCGCCCGTTTGAACCACAATTCTCATAATGGCTGTAGAATTCGGAAACAGTACTTCGTTGGCGAAAAAGGTGTGGTAAAGGGCATCCGTACCGTCCGCCATCGGATCGTTTAATCTTGCGGAGACCATTTTATCTGTGCCATTTTCGATATAAATACGATATTTCCAACTATATCCGTCGTACTCTGAGCCGAGATAGTAAGCCGTTATTCCGTTTTCATCAAGCACCGGCGTACCGCTTGGGGTATATTCCGGCTGCACATAGTCGGCGGCGCTGGTGGACAACCGGATGTACTTGGTATCTATGCTGGTCTTTTCGTATGTCTTGGGGTTCAATTCCATAATGCCCATGACGAAGCACACACTGCTGACCGTCCTGATGTTGGATTCAATCAGGTTGTCGTAATCAAGCTCCATTGTCGCATCCAGCGTTTCTCCTGTTGAAACGATGTAATCAGAATTCCACATTTCAATCATTATGCCGTTGACCATGGCATATGGACATGCTACCTGGATTTCTTTTTCGGTGTTGTCTTCAACGGTAAGATTCAGCCACGCGCCTCCGCCGACCACGACCACATTTTCCGCACGGTCCAAATCGCAGCCGAAATTGGCCAGGGTGATTTTTATGTCGTTTGCGTCAACGTGTATACACAAGAATGAAGCATCAGTTTAGTCCAGCAATGAAATAGCATTAAGAATCTCATTCGCGAAGAAATCGAATTGGATTCTTGGTTGTCGTTCACGAGGAAAAATCCTTTGAGGACAAACTGATCTGCCCGCTTGCAAGAACCGTTTCGTCATCGTAGTCTTCAAACGTCAATTCTCCTGTCAAGACAGGAACATAATCGGCCTCGATCTGAAAAGTTTCAATCTCAAGTCCTCCATCTTCTCCCTGAAACATATCATGACCTCCGGTAAGATGAAGACTCACAAAGTCTGTGGTATGCGGCAACAGGCTGTAGAAGTCGTTTTTTAAGGAATAATCGGCAGCATCTTCCTCGTCAACCGTATATTCGGCCATGTATCCCATAATTTTTTGATCTGTGTCATTTACTATGTAGAGCAGATATTCACAATAAGCTTCGTCGTCATCTGTTGTTGAATCGTTGTAAGATGAGCCGAGATAGTAAGCCTTAATGCCGTTTTCGTCGAGCAGCGGGGCTTTGGACGGAACGTATTCCGGCTGTCCATCACCGGCGGCGCTGGTGGACAGTTGGAAGTACAAGTCTTCATCGATGTATTCGGGGGGATACTCTACGGTAGGTTTGGAAAAGGACAGGTCGAACCCCACGCTGTATATCGTGCTGATATGGGGCAGGGCAGGGTCGCCGTCGAAAAGAAGCTCCACCCTCACGCCCCTCGTTTCTCCTTGCGCAATGTAGGTGTTGAATTCTTCCGGATCGTCCTCAGTCCTCAGAGACGCAAAGTCAAGCATTGTACCGTTGATTGTGGGAAAAGCCCCGCCACTAACACGAATCTCTGCTTCCCTGTTGTTTTCGACGGATAGGATTAGCCAAACGTGTCCGGTGTCAGCATCATACTTCGCGGGTTTCAAATCGTAGCCGAAATCACTCAAGGTAACCTTTATATCATTTGCGTCATAGAGAATTTGCGGCTCAATCGTGACGGCGACTTCACCCGTACTGGCATCGTCCGTGGTGCTTGGGCTGTTGTCAGATGTTTCGCTCGGCGGAGTGCTGTCTGTGGTCGGGGTGGAATCGTCCGTGGCGTGGTTGCCAGACGTCCCGCACCCAGTTAGGGAAAGCACCAGAACCAGGCACACCAGCAGTATCAGCAAGCTCTTCCGCATTCTTTTTGTTGTTTTCATGTATAATCCTCCGTTTCATAAAAAGCATCTGTTATTCTAAACAGGAGTCTGCGTGTAGTATTTCCGCGCCGGTCTTCATGTGAAACCGCTCCGCCAACTTGTGCGCATCTGCTTCGTTGCGGTCTTGCTGTGGCCGGAGAATTAAAGAATACACGCAACCTTTGTCGAAAGAAAAGAACGCAACGTGTATACACAAGAATGAAACATCAGTTTAGTCCAGCAATGAAATAGCATTAAGAATCTCATTCGCGAAGAAATCGAATTGGATTCTTGGTTGTCGTTCACGAGGAAAATCGTTGTAAGATGAGCCGAGATAGTAAGCCTTAATGCCGTTTTCGTCGAGCAGCGGGGCTTTGGACGGAACGTATTCCGGCTGTCCATCACCGGCGGCGCTGGTGGACAGTTGGAAGTACAAGTCTTCATCGATGTATTCGGGGGGATACTCTACGGTAGGTTTGGAAAAGGACAGGTCGAACCCCACGCTGTATATCGTAATACCGACCAATCCTCCACCGCCGAACCTCGAAGAGGCTGTTTGAACAACAGTCGAATCGCTTAATAGTTCGATCTTCACAATATCGGTCATGTTAAAAACTCTGAAATCATACGCACATAATCCATGCTCCATGTCCAGCGCAAGGTAGTAATAATCCAATCGCCTGCATCCGGGTTCATAACGCTTCTGCCATAGGTATGATTCATATCCGGAGTAAACCCGCTTTTCAACAAATCATCCCGTTGCTTTTTATATTTGATTCTCGTCTTTTTTGTTCTGCTGGAGTAATAAATCCAATACCAGAGCAAAGCTATGGCGATCAATGACGGGAGTATCAATAAATATAAGCCTCGATGAGATATCACTGAAACTCGATATTTCTCCATCTTTTCAGTTTTCGCCTTATCCGCTGAAGAGCATTATCCACATTTTTGGAATTTGTTTTTAAACACAGTGCGATTTCCTGATACGGCTTATGATCTAAAAATAATGCTAAAACTTGTTTTTCCATTTTACTAAGTCTGTTATCTATATTGCTTTTTAAAGAAACAATTTCTTCTCTGGATATTATCAGGTCCTCAGGGTCCGAAAGCCTCTCGCTAATCAGTATCTCTAACAAAGTATGATCGGAAGCTTGTCCTTTAATAGCGTAAGGTTTGTTAAGAGAAACATAAGTGTTCAAGGGTGAGTGTTTTTTCCTTGTAGATGCCTGAACGGCACTGATAATATTCCGCCTGATGCACAGCTCCGCGAAAGACCTGAAAGGAGTCTGATAATTGTAACTTTTAACCGCCAGGTAAAGACCGATAACCCCCTCCTGCATTACATCGTCCCTTCCCCCACCGGAAAGGTAATAATGCTTTGAAACCGCTTTAATCAACATTTTATACCTGTTGACCAAGACATTAAATGCCTGCTCATCCCCCCCCTTCACTTCTTCTACCAACTCTTCATCCGTTCTTGGCGCAGAATACTCGCGAAATGCAACGTTCATCTTCTTCCTCCCCGGACTAGTGATAAGCCGCTGCCAAGACAAAAACAAAAGACAGCAAAATTGCGCTGCCTCTTTGCTGCAGCTTGGCAATCATAGGTTAACAAAACCCTTAGACCCATAGCTTTGCGTCCCTCCCTTTCGGCAGGTTTGCCTGTTAAATTATTATAAGTTTATACTGTAAGCACTATTAACGACTATTATACTACATGTAATTAGATATTTCTACATATTTTAACATTTTTTTTTGTTATTTTTCCATTTACTTATCATTTCCTCTATTTTCCTGCACTTAAAAGCAGCGCAAACTGGCTCCATGTTTGCGCTGCTTTTTATAAATGTCCTTTAGCTATATACCCTCAAAATCAAAGGGATACTAATTTACCCTTTATTATATGGGTGCTTTTCGGCTACTATAGCGAGGGCTTCTTCAATAATATCAAGGGCCCGCTTAAGATCCTCGTCGGTATGGCGGTACGCAATATACCAATGATGATAAGGCTGAACAAACAAACCGCGGCGGATGGTCTCCGTGTAGAAAGTAACCCGTCTGTCCCTGTAATGCTGATCCGCCTTATCAAAGGTAATAAACGGCATAGGCGGTATCCCGGAAACACTAACAGGCACTCCGGTTTTAACGACCAGTTCTTTTAAGTGCTTCAGGAATAATTCACCCCGGCGCCAAATGTTAGCCAATACATCTTCCCTCTCCAGAATATCAAGACATTTCATGGCCGCCACCATTTCAAGGCTGTTGGGGAAAAAAGTGGAACTAATAAAGACTTTTTGCTTGGCTACCTCCATAATCTCCTGCTTGCCGACACAAGCGCTTATGGCATAGCCGTTGCCTAAAGCTTTCCCGATAGCCGCCAGATCCGGCGTTACTCCGTAGCGCTGCTGGGCGCCGCCCATAGCAGCCCTGAAACCTGTTCTCACCTCGTCGAAAATAAGGACAACACCATACTTGTCCGCCAAAGAACGTACCCCTTCCAGGTAACCGGGCGGAGGCGAAATAATGGGTTTTGCCATGGGATGGCCCACAGGGGTTAAAATAATAGCGGCAGTATCTTCTCCGTGCTCTTTAAGCAGGGACTCAAGCTGGTCCAAATCGCCGTATTCAAATTCAAAAGTCAGCTTACTTGTTTCTTCCGGCACGCCTCCATGGACTTCCACACACCAGTCGTGCCAGCCATGATAACCGCAGCGCAGTATTTTTGACCTGTCGGTGTAACCCCGGGCAAGCCTGACTGCGACTCCTGTGGCGTCGGAACCCGTTTTTACCAGGATAACCATTTCAGCGCAGGGAATTAAATCAATAAGCCTTTGCTCCAGTTGATTCTGCACCGGCTGAACCAAGGCAAAACAAAAACCTTTTTCCATTTGCTCCTTTACGGCTTCGTTTATTTCCGGCTCGTTATAACCTAATATTATCGGGCCATAACCGCACAGCATATCGATGTAATCGTTGCCGTCAACATCTACTATGTGGCCGCCATAGCCTCCTGCCAGGTAAATAGGATACTCGCCGGAAACAAAGTTATACGGACGTCTGATCCCCATAACGCCCCCGGGAGATAATTTTTGCCCCTCCTCAAAAAGAGCAAGGGACCTGGTCAAGTTAAGCTTTTTTGCACTTTCCATCTTTTCCAGCCTCCTATAATAAGGACTTTTTTGTTATTGGCGGCAGTTCTGTCCTGTTTTGCCGACGGCTTTGCCGTGCTTTGAGAACCGAACCTTTAAATCATTTATACCTTTTACCGCTTTCTTTAGTTTTTCATCTCTATGGAACACTATGCGCCTGCTTTTTATGATTTGAAATGCCGTCTTTAAAGACCGGCATTTCAAAATTTCCTAGTTTAGCCGCTTATATTTTCATTAGTTTCAACAGGGATATCGGGGCCCTCAACCTTTTTGCCGAAAAAGTGAACAACGGCAAAGAGGGCCGCGACACCTAAAATCATGGAAATAATTGGCGACAGGCCATACCCGGCAGGGATGAAGCCCGCAATACCCGATACTGCGGCCACCGTCAGAGCGTAAGGAATCTGGGTGCGGACGTGGTCAATATGGTCAGAACCTGAACCGGTTGAAGAAAGTATGGTTGTGTCTGAAAGGGGCGAACAATGGTCGCCGAATATAGCTCCGGTCATGACAGCACCAATAGTCGGCAGCAGCTCGGAGCCTACTGCCAGAGAAATTGGCACGGCCAAGGGTAAGACAATCCCCATTACGCCCCAAGAAGTTCCCATGGCAAAAGCCATAAAACAGGCGATTAAGAATATGGCCAAAGGAACAATCCCTGCAGGCACATTAGCGGTCTCCACCAGCTGGACAACATACTCAGCAGTACCCAGCGCGTCGGAAACGGCACTTAAGGACCAGGCCAGGACAAGAATAGTCACGGCTATGAAAACCGACTTTGCCCCGGCAACCAATGTATCAATGGCTTCAATTAGGGTTAGTATTTTTTGGCCCATTACCAAAAGGATAGTAACCACTGTCCCAATCAGGGATGTCCACAAAAGCACGGTAACGGAATCGGCGTTGCCAAAGGCATCCCGGAGCCCCACCTCGCTCCCGCCGCCTTGAATATAAAGGCCGATAAAAGTAACAGCAACAAGGACAACTATAGGAAGAATAAAGTTAATAGGCCTCAAAGGAGCCCCTTCTTTAGGCTTGATTTCCTCCGCGTCTTGGGCTGCCAGCGGTACCGCCCCGTCCCTAAGCAGCTTGCCTGTTTTCCTGGCTCTTACTTCTGCGGCATACATGGGGCCGTAATCTTTCAGGGTTATAGCAAGAATGAGAACCATTGCAATTGAAAACAGGCTGTAAAACCGATAAGGAATTGTTTGCAAAAAAGTCATATAAACATTGTCACTGATTCCAGCAGCCGTCAGGCTGTCGCCAATGACCCCCAGTTCAAAACCAATCCAAGTCGAAACCAAGGCTATCGTGGCAATGGGAGCGGCGGTGGAATCAACGATATACGCCAGTTTCTCCCTCGATATGCGGAGCTTATCCGTCAAAGGACGAACCGTATTCCCGGTAATAATACAGCTGGTATAGTCATCGAAAAAGATAACCATACCCATAAACCAGGCTACGAGCATACCTCCCCGGGCCGTTTTTGTTTTCCTGGCCAATGCTTCCGCGATAGCCGTAGCCCCGCCTGCCCTGGTAACGATAGCCAGCATGCCGGCAATAAGCATGGTAAAAATCAAGAGTCCTGCATACCAGGGATCAGCAACTGAAGAAATGATAAACTCATCTATGCTTCGGAGAAGGCCGACACCGGGGTTGTAACCAGACAAAATTGTGGCTCCTAACCAAACGGATACAAATAACGACACAACGACCTGCCGTGTGGATATGGCCAAAATAATAGCCAACAGCGGCGGCAGAATTGATAAAAATCCGTACTCCATCATGTCCCTCCTCTTCATCTATAAAATATTAAGTATTAAACGGCGGTGGAGTTCACAGGTGACCTTTTCTCCTCCTTCCCTCCTAATCTAAACTCCAACTGGAGCAAAAAGGCGGCCTTAACTTCCAAGCGTGGCCACCATAACAGCCTTGATGGTATGCAGCCGGTTTTCAGCCTCGTCGAAAACTACGGCATGCCGGCTCCTGAAAACTTCGTCCGTTACTTCCATTTCTCTTAAACCATATTTTTGATAGATATCGCTTCCCACAACAGTATTGGTATCATGAAAAGCCGGCAGACAATGCATAAATATTACATCCCTTATTCCCGTTTCTGCAAGGACTCCCATGTCAACCTGATAAGGCTGAAGGAGCTTTACTCTTTCTTCAAAGAAAGCTTCGTCACCCATTGAAACCCAGACATCCGTATAGATAACATGAGCACCCTTAACTCCTTCTTTAATATCGGTAGTTACTCTAACCTTTCCTCCCGAGGCCTCCGCCAACTTATTTGCTTCCAGGCAAATTTCCCGGCGGGGCAAAAGGGTTTCGGGCGCAATTATACGTATGTCCATGCCCATAAGAGCACAATCTGTAAGCAAGGAACTGGCCATATTGTTCCTGCCGTCCCCAATGTACGCCAGAGCTACTTCTTCCAGGGGCTTATCGAACTTTTCCTGGATCGTCATGAAATCCGCCAGTACCTGGGTAGGATGGTACTCATTGGTCAAACCGTTCCAAACCGGAACGCCGGCGTGCGCCGCTATAAGTTCCACCGTTTTTTGCTGGAACCCTCTGAATTCTATGCCATCATAGTACCGGCCCAGAACCCTGGCCGTATCCTCCATAGATTCTTTCTTTCCCATTTGAGAACCGGATACGTCAAGATAGGTAACATTCATCCCCAGATCATAGGCAGCAACTTCAAAGGCACACCGCGTCCTGGTGGAAGTCTTTTCAAAGATGAGGACAATATTTTTGCCGGCAAGCTGTTTTTTTTCGACACCGGCTTTTTTAGCTCTTTTCAACGCATGGGAGAGATCTAAGAGGAATAAAATTTCCTCTCTAGTATAATCTGTTAATTTAAGCAGGTGTCTTTTTTGTAAATTAACAGGCATTTTTCGGCCTCCTTTTAATTCCCGTCTCCTTTATTAGAATGTATTCTCATACCGCTCTTTATAATAGTCATTTATTTCCTCATTGCTGTTGAAAATAGTGGCTATAAGCGCTACCCGGGCCCACATGCCGTTCCTTACCTGCTGCCAGTAGAGAGCCCTGGGATCCGCGTCCACTTCTATGGAAATTTCCTGCCGCCGAGGGAGCGGATGCAGAATAACGGCATCAGGCTTCAATAAGTCGAGCTTTCCCCTGGTAAGAGCATATTTAGCCAAATCAGGGGAACCGGTGTTTCCTTCCTCCGCATCCCACTCGTCCTGCAGCCTTGTCATATAAATAGCGTCCAATTCCGGCAGAACTGCGTCAAAATTGTCGGTTAATTCGTATTCAATTCCGGCCTCAGCTAAAAGCGCCAGAATATCTTCTCCCATTTGGAATTCCGGCGGAGCGACAAAAAACTGCTTGACATCCTTATAATGCCTGAGGAGGCCGGACAGGGAACGGCTCGTGCGTCCTCTGCGCAGGTCGCCAACAAAGCCGATCTTTTTGTGATCTATTCCATCCCGGTTTTTAAAACATCTTTGGAGTGTATATATATCCAAAAGGGCCTGCGTGGGATGCTGATCCTTGCCGGAGCCGGCATTAACAATTGGGACATCCCTTTCGGAATGATCCAGCATTCCCGCTATGCGTTCGGCAAAATTTGCCTTGGGATGGCGCATAATAATCAAATCAAAATATGAAGAAAAAGTTTTAACCGTGTCTTCTTCCGATTCACCCTTCACTTCTGAGGAAGTCCTGGTATCCCTGACCTCAGCGCATTTAATCCCCAGGATGTGGCAGGCGCTTAAAAAAGACAGGAATGTCCGCGTAGAAGGTTGAACAAAGTAAAGCATCGCTCTTTTATGGTTTAAAAGAAAAGCCAAAAACTCCATTCCCTGCTTGCTTTTAGCAATACACCTTACCTTATCCGCCAGAGAACACAATTCCTCCAGTAATCCTCTGTCCAGCTGCTGAGATGTAAGAAAATGATACAGCTTTGATTCTTTGTTCCTCATCCTTGCTCTCCCCGGATTCATCTTTCCGGCAACTTAACCGGTCTTTAAATACAATCTAAGCCAAAATAAAAGGCCTGGCCTCCCGCTTCCCCATTCCCCTGTTGGAAATCCGGAAGTTTTACTGAACATTGTGCTGAAGCATTGCTGTTCAATAAATAATTAGTTTCGCCGTTTTTTTTGGTAATCCTTTCTTAAAAGAGATATTTTCAAGGGCTTATAAGCTTATAAACCTTTGCTCTCACAGCCGCAAACGCTTTCACTAATTATATTTTTCCTCATGTTAAAGAAATATAAGAATTTCTAAGCAGGTTTATTGTTCCCCAAATATTGAATTAATAAGTTCAGGCTGTAATTAATAAAATGACCTGAGGGGGAACCAAAGGTGAAGCTAAAAATTATTAAAGAGTTCTTAATAATAGTTTTACTGGTCTGCTTCTTTTTACCGGCAGACGCAGCGGCCAATGCCACGCCTGTTTATATGAGCGGCGGCCCTTCCTTCAGTATTGCACCCTGGACAGACAGTCACGTCAGGGTGGATAAAGAGACTCTCAGCTTTTATGTAGATGAAAATGCCGCAAACAGGGCAAAAGTTACCGCCAGCTACAGCCTTACCAACACTTCGCAGGAAGCTCTTACCCTGCCCCTTGTTTTTCCTTTTATTTCAGAGGGATACCATGATGATATTGACGTGGTTATTGAGTCTAACGGCAAAACAATTGACTACGAATTGTTCACCGTCGGCCGGGTGAATACCGATACCTATTTTGATAACCCCGCCCATTTTCATGAGCAGGTTGACATAAACAAAATCCTGGCTAAGCTGCATGAACCGGTCTATCAAGCCGGACATTTTGACGAGGCGGCGGTGACGGCATTATACAAGGTAACCTTTAATGACCAGGCAAACAGGCGGGCACAGGTCGATTTCACTATTGACCCCCAAAAGACAGGGGTTTTAAGCTTTGGCTTCAATGGCTTCGAAATCAAGAATAATGGTGAAATTACTCTGAGCAAATATGTGGACATAAAGGACCTGGGCACTTCCTCCTACCTGCTGGTGCTGGGGGAAGATACCTTAAAGGACATAATAGCATCCTTTAACGATAGTTTGGAAAAAACTCGGGTGACAACCGGAGAGTTTTTGACGCAAGCGCTGTTAACGGTTACGGATAAGGGCATTGACTTATCCACCCGCAACTGGGATAATATCTATTCCTTTTTTTTAAATGAGATAGACGAATATCTTTCAGCAGAACAGCCGGTTTTCGATTTTGAAATGGTCTTGGAGGGCATGCTGCAAAACAACATAAAGGCTCTCTTGTACGAAGTGGAGTTTGCCGGCGGCAGCTCAAACACCCTCAGCGTTACCTATCCCGTTACAGCCACAATAGATAGAAGAAAAACGAAGGATTATCTAAATACTTTTGCTTATATCCTGCATCCGGCCGAAAACTTCGACGGCTTCGGGGGTGTAGACATTGTCATTGAACTGAACGCAGAATGTCCTTTCATTATAGACAGCAGCCTGCCATTAAGCAGTGTCTCCCCGGGTGTTTACAAAGCCTCTTTTGACGGGCTGCCCGCAGCAGACCTGGTCTTTTCCACCTACCCTAAAGAAAAGATATCTTTCTCGGATCAGGCGGCCTTCTTTTTAAACCGGGGCTCCGGGATCTTTTTGCTTGCAGCCGGAGGGCTCATCCTAGCGATAATTTTTTTCTATAAAAAGAGATGGGACAGAACTAAAGGCAGGATTGATATTTAAACTATTATTATTTCGGGTTATAACAGGAAGCCGTTTCGGAAAGGAAGAATTGATAAAGGGCTGTGCTTTCATATAAAGATTAGGACAGAGGAGGACTCCTTTTTGACTAATAAATGGTTAGAAATAGCGGGCAAATTTACCTTATCCTTGAGCTGGCCGCTGCTGGTTTTGCTGACTTGCCTGCAGCTATTGG
>CAZYHL010000016.1:0-15648 GCA_964646795.1 uncultured Syntrophomonadaceae bacterium | reverse complement strand
CGATGATGATGTAATGAATGCCGTATCCTTGAATGCAATTGCCATGAACGGCATGCGTATATTGGCTCCGGCAGCGGCGGGTTTTCTGATCGCAGGTGTTGGTTTTAACGCTGTATTTTTTTCCATGGCGGGCATCCATGCAATCGCTGTGTTGCTACTTGGCTTTATTAGCCCTACTAATGTAAAACAATCCGCCCCCAAGAGCACTCTGCTTGATATCAAAGAAGGGATTAATTACATAAGGAAAGACATAACCATAATGATTTTACTTGTCTTTACTCTTACAGGCGTTATCCTAGCGATGCCCTACACTTCTATGGCTGCTATCTTTGCCGAGGATATTCTCAAGGTAGGTGAATCAGGCATGGGTATCTTGCTGAGTGCTTCGGGCGCCGGTGCCATAGTAAGCTCCCTTGTTCTTGCCTCACTGCCAAACAAAAAAAGGGGTAAAATGTTTTTGATTTGCAGCCTGGCGGTGGGGGTTTTCTTAGCAATTTTCTCCTTTTCTAATTACTGGTACCTGTCTTTGGTGGCTATTGGCTTCGTTGGCATGACCGAAACGGCACGTATGGCCTTAAGCAGTACTCTGCTTGTATACTACACGGATGTAGAATATCGGGGTAGAGTAATGGGCCTGTACATGACGGAAATCGGTTTCATGAGCTTCGGAACTTTCGCGGCAGGCTTGCTGAGCGAAGTAATCGGCGTGCAGTCTGCCCTTGGCGGTTTTGCTGTTATTCTTTCTCTTATGTCCATAGCAGCCATGGCCTTCTTGCCTAAGATTAGGAATCTGGACTAACTGGAGGATAAAGTGAAACGAAAATATAAGCTTATTATTAAAGAAATTTCCAGCTGGATTTCATATTTAATAACTGCTCTGTTTTTAGCCGCTTTGTTGCAGAGCCAGGTTTTTGCAATCAATGAAGTAAGCCTTTCTTCAATGGAGAATACCTTGATCGAAGGGCAGAAGCTAATTGTAGAAAAGATTTCATACGTGATTCAGAAACCTAAGCAGGGCGATATAATTGTTTTTTTGGAAAAAGAGGAAACGGACGGTTTTTTAAAGCGGCTGAAAATATATACTAACGATATTATGTTAAAAATCAAAGGGAAGGAAAGAGCGGACAGGTTGATAAAAAGAGTAATTGCCGTCGGTGGAGACGAGATAAGAATAAAAAACGAGGAGGTTTATGTAAACGGAGAATTATTAAAGGAACCTTATTTAAAAAGCCTTGGTTTGGATGACATAGAAGAAATTGTTCCTGAAGGATGCGTATATGTAATGGGGGACAACAGGTTGGTAAGCAATGACAGCAGGGATTTTGGCCCCGTAAAGATAAAACAGATTGAAGGTAAAGCCTTTTACAGGTTATTACCAATAGATAAAATAGGAAAACTATAAAAAAAAAATAATAAACAGGTTTTATGCCTGTTTATTATTTTTGCCCTGTTAAGCCGCTTTTTGCTTTAATATCAACTTCATTGCTATAATTGCTATTTTCTGCCTTTAAAACGCTTTTTATGCTCCCAGGTATTTAAATGCTTCGTAAACGAGGAAAGCAGGCCAAACCAGCGCTTTTAAAAAACCTATGACTCCTGGCCAGAAAGAACCGGCCTGAGAAATAAAATAGACAGCCGCACCGATTAAGCCCAGTCCGTATACTGCTCCGGCGAAACCGTTCTTTTGAACTTCGTTACTCATCTTTATACCTCCCTTATTGTCGGTTTATATAATCATATTACCTTTAAAATTTATTATACGCTATTTTAACATGTTTGGGAATGATGGCAGCTTGCTGTCTGCATTGAAGAATATGGAAAAAAATATAATTATAGAAATTATTAGTTAAAATTAGTACCGGCTTGTAAGTAAATTACTATTTCCAAGAAAATACTAATTTCATTAAAATCTGCAGCATAAAATGATAGGAGAACCAAGGTGGAAGGGTAAGGTCTGATTGTTTCAACTGCGGATAGAGATGTCCCAGTGTGTTTAAAAGCAAGACCAGGGGATATGCGAGCGTGTGGGGGGATATGTTCTGGAACAGGCATGTATTAGGGAGGTGTGTCCGTGAATATTGAATGAATAAAATAATAAGATATAGGAAAGAAAAAGAAGAGAAGGAGGACTTAATCATGGCCTTTGAGTTTGTAAAGAAACTTGCGGCGGAGCTAGCCTTCGATAAAACAGTAGAATATGTCTCCAAAGATCCGGAACGCAATTTTTTCACGATATTGGATTTTGCCGCCCGTGTTGCTATCTGTCCCGAGCATAAAGAAGCAATCCAATCTGTTAGAGGCCATATCAAAAATCACCCTTTAATTCTTGAACAAGTTAAACGAATAGCCATAAATCCAAAAATGGTTGCCAATTTTATTACGAACTGGGTTGCCAACAACTATTTGATCGGGAAAAGTGTACGGGAGAAATATTCCAGGGAACTGGGAGTGGGGGTGCCTGCCTTGATTCTTGTAGATCCCACTGCCGCATGCAATTTAAGCTGTAAAGGCTGCTGGGCGGGGGAATACGACAAGGCGGAGAGACTAGAACCGGAGCTTTTAGACCGTATACTCACCGAAGCTGAAGAGCTGGGTATTTATTGGATTGTTTTTTCCGGAGGAGAACCTTTCGCTTACAAACCTCTCTTAGATGTTGTATCTCGCCATCCTGATATGAGTTTTATGGCTTATACTAACGGTACCTTGATAGATGAAAAGACTGCTGACCGCCTTGCCGAGATAGCCAATCTGTCCCCGGCTTTGAGTCTTGAAGGTTGGCGTGAGCAGACCGATGACAGGCGCGGCGCAGGTACATTTGATAAAGTGATAAAAACCATGGATCTGCTTCGGGAGCGGGGTGTTTTGTTCGGTGCTTCTGTAACTGTAACGCGAAAGAATGTAAATATTCTTTTCCAAGACGATTTTGTTGATTTCCTTATCGATAAAGGCGCTGTTTACCTCTGGAGTTTCCACTATATTCCGATTGGACGCAAACCTGATTTGGATCTGATGCTGACTGCAGAGCAAAGGAGTTGGCTGGCTTTTAGGGTGCCGCAGCTACGGCAGGATAAGCCGATCTTTGTTGCAGATTTTTGGAATGACGGTGAATCAACACAGGGCTGCATAGCAGGTGGCCGCCTGTATTTTCATATAAATGCTGCAGGTGATGTGGAACCGTGTGCTTTCGCTCACTTTTCCACAGATAATATCCTTGGGAAGAGTTTAAAGTCTGTATTGCAGAACCCTTTGTTTAAAGCTTACCAGAAACGGCAGCCTTTCAACGAAAACCATCTTGCACCCTGTCCAATAATAGATTCACCGCAAGCCCTCCGGGATATAGTGGCGGAAAGCGGCGCCCATCCTACGCATGAA
Organism: uncultured Syntrophomonadaceae bacterium; assembly: GCA_964646795.1. Classification (GTDB taxonomy): domain Bacteria; phylum Bacillota; class Dethiobacteria; order PWVN01; family PWVN01; genus CAZYHL01. The sequence goes on along the minus strand of CAZYHL010000016.1, from coordinate 12,276 downwards.
GGCGCCGAGGCCTTGCTGGCGGGAGAAATATCCGTTTATCTGGATGAAGTATCCGACAGATGGAAGAAGGAAGCCGAAAAAATAAAAGCGCTAAAAGAAGAAAGTATCAAGGTGGCCTGCCCCTTATAGCAAGGTGGCGGCCATCCATTATTTCTGGGAATTTAGGAAAAAATAGAAAAAATGATGGTAGAATTACGGGATATTTGCCGGATATCACAGTGGTTTAAAATTAGCAGGAATTGCAACGAACGATTTAGATATTATATTACTGAGCTTTAAACCGGCGGCGGTTTCGTGAGGAAACAGAAAATTGCCGCCGCTGATTTTTTACCTCAGAAAATAAGGTTGAAGCAACCGTAACAGGATGTTTAGTTATCAAATAGGACGGCAACACCTACGGTACCTGGCCCCGTATGCACTCCGATTACACTGCCAACATGGATAAAATAAGTGACTTTTGCTTCAAAAGCATTTTCTAATTTTGTCTTTAATTTGTTTGCGGCTTCAATGGCGGCCCCATGGGCTACTGCAATTGATTTGATATTACGCCCTGCAGCTAGGTGCTGAATTTGCCGGATAATATGATCTAGGGCTGCGTTCTGGCTTCTCGCTTTACCGACGGGGGTATAAATGCCGTCAGTATCTACCCGCACTATAGGCTTTATGTTCAGGAGCGAACCCAGTAAACTGGAAACCCTGCCGATACGGCCTCCTTTTTGCAGATATTCCAATGTGTTCAAGGTAAAAAGGGTTTCAATGTTTGAGCGTACAAGCTGTAATTTTTCCAGAATAGAAGGGCCTGTCATACCCTCTTGAATTAAGCGGGCAGTTTCTACTACCATTAATGCTATGCCGGCGCTTATGTTTTTTGAATCGACAACATGGATTTTCTTTTGCAGAGTCTCTGCCGCCAGGCGGGCGGCGTTGGCAGTTCCGCTTAGAGCCGTTGATAGGTGAATGGAAATAATTTCTTCGTACTGGTTTAACAGTTTCTCGTATAAAGCAATAAAATCGCCGGGAGATGGCTGGGATGACTGCGGCAGTTCCTTGGCAGAGCTTAGTTTTTGATAAAACTCTTCCGAGGTAAGTTCACCATCAAAATAGGATTGTCCGCCAAAATTTATTTTTAGCGGAATAACATGAACTCCGAATTTATTTTTCATTTCTGTGGTTAAATCAGCCGTACTATCCGTTACCAAGGCAATATTCACCAAAAAATTCACATCCTTGTTAAATAGATGGTCTAATTCTATCACAAAATGTATTTTTATAATAGTATTAAATGGGCTTAATAAGATTATTCAAGCGATTTGCCAAAAAAAACAGTTATAATAAAAGTAATATCCAATAATTAATTGTCTTTGAAGGAAAGGCTTAAGGTGTGGAGAAACACCAAAGAACAGATTCTACCGAGCGTTGAGGCTTAAGCTTCTGCTAGACTACGGATTCAACAAGGCAGGTGTGCGCTATGTTTTTAAAAATAACAGCTAAAAAACAAATAACGTTTTTGAAAATATTTTCTTATAGTTTCCTGGTTGTAGGAGGATTAATGGCCGCCTTTTCAATAACAGCAGGAGCAGGTACTAATCCGTTATATTATTGGGGGTTATCAATGGCGGTCCCTCTATTTGGTGTGGGTTTATACGCTTATTTGACCCAAAAACAGATAAGCTTGCTGTTAACATTGAGGGAAAAATGGGGCAGGGAAAACAGGAAAGCCCGGGATTATCAGCAGATAGCCACACTTTATAACTACTCCGATAAAACATTGAGCACTATTGACCAGCAAACATGGAATGATTTCGGTATGAACGAAGTTTATGCCAAAGTTGATGCTACCATGACAACTCCCGGTGAGGAGGTTCTGTATGCATTATTAAGAGAACCTTGCTTCAGGAAGGATGAATTAACTGAAAGGAACAAGATTATTAATTTATTTCAAAAGAACGCTGTCATCCGGGAAAAGGTACAGGTTTTACTTCATGATTTGGGTTGTCAAAAAGCTAACGGTTTAACACATCTGCTCTGGGGTGAACTACCCCCGAAGCACCCTTACTCGTTATTGTTTACACTGCTCTCAGTTGCAGCATGGCTTGCTTTAGCCGGGGTATTTATCTGGGGGGTAAGAGGCATGTTTCTTGTTTTTGGAGTATTTAGCCTCAATTCTTATGTGCATTATCGGGTTAGTAAGAATTGTCTTTTTGAAATGCCTTCCATCACCTATCTCAAAGCATTGCTTAAAACAGCCAAAAAGATGGCGAAAATGGGAGTTCACGAGCTTGAAGGGTACCAGGTAAGCCTGCAAGATGCCGTGAGAGCTTCACAAAAAATTATCAGCAAGACGAAGTATTTGTATACAAATATGAAGGTGTCGGATCTGGATATGATTTATGATTACTTAAAAGTTTATTTTCTTTTGGAAATAAGGAGTTTTTATGCAGCTCTTAAGGAAATAGAAAAACAAAAATATCACCTGAGAAGTATCTATAGAATCATAGGCATACTGGATTCCCTGCAAGCGGTTGCATCTTATCGGGAAAGCTTGTCCGGTTATACAGAGCCTCAATTTGTTCCAGCCAAAAACTATCTAAGTATAACAAATCTTAAACATCCCTTGTTGAAAGATCCGGTTCCCAATACCATTAAACTGGCGGATCAAGGTATTTTGATCACCGGTTCTAATATGTCCGGCAAGTCAACATTTTTACGTTCAATCGGGATTAATGTTTTACTGGCTCAAACCATATATACCTGCCTGGCCTCGTCTTATACCGGGTGTCAATTTCATATCGTCTCATCAATCAATAAATCCGATGATTTATCCCAAGGGAAAAGCTTCTACTATGCCGAGGCAGAAAGGTTGCTGAAAATTATCCAGTCTTCAAATCTGAATAAGCCGGTTATATGCCTGATTGATGAGCTTCTCTCAGGGACCAACTACCTGGAACGGCTTTCCGCTTCAACCGCCATTTTACATTACCTGAGACGACAAGGGGCTTTGGTTATTGTAGCAACCCATGACTTGGATATCGCCGACAGGCTGAAAGGAGCATATCAACTTTATCATTTTACTGATAAAGCGGATGAAAAGGGGATGGATTTTGATTATCTCTTGAAGGAAGGTGTCGCGACAACCCGCAATGCAATTAAACTTTTAAAACACATCGGCTATCCCGCTGAAATAATTGCAGAGGCAAGTGTAACATAAATGACTGAATAGGAACTCAGCTCATGTCATTCAAGGCCTTTTTCTGCATTATTTCCTCTTCTCTATAAGTAAACTTATTAGTTATGAAGGCAATGGCTATTGTTGCCGGCAGGAGAAGAATCATTTTCGTAGCGGCAAAATTAATACCCAACATTTCTGTCTCCAATAAAAATGGTGGCACCTTAGCGGCCGACCAGGCCCCGATAAAGATAAATATGTTGAGTAAAGAAGCCTGTTTCCGCAAAAGGACTTGCGCAAGAGGAAAAGCGGCATATAAAGGCCCGGCAGCTGCTGAACCCAGCATAAACGCTATTAACCCTCCTTTTAAGCCCGAACCTTTTCCCATGAATCTGATCATCGTTTCTTTGGGAACCCATACATCCAGCAGACCCATCATCAAAAAAATCGGTGGTAAAATTTTGAGCATATATAATAAATTGTTACCCGTCACCTTAACTGCATTGGCACCGTAGGCAGGGCATACTATTAACAAAAAGATAAGGGAAAAAGACAATAAAATAACCCATTTGAATCTTTTGATTAATTTATCCATGGTAATACCCCCATAATCAAAGCAATAATAACAGCAAAAAGAAACGCGAGCAAGTTTCTTATATAAGCGGCTTTATGGCTAAACACCTTTATTTCTAGAGGTATTGTAACAAAGCCTACCATCATAAGGGTTGAAACAAAGGCGGCAATCGGCACAATTCCGGCTCCGCTGTCAAGGAGCGCCCGTGCCAGCGGAAACGCCACAAAGCCCGGTATTAGTGTTATCGCTCCGATGATAGCGGCTATCATTATGCCTAATGCCCCGGAACCGGGGCCAATGAGCTTCGAGATAGTAGCAGAATCAAGCAGGGTAAGGGTAATGCCAATTATAAGGATTACAGTTAAGAATTCCGGCATAATGTTGATAAAGGCCAAATAGCCTTTTTTTAAAGCCGTTTTTGTTTTCTTTTTGTCTTTCAAGAATGAGATGATAAAAGCTAAAATGGCCAAAGTATAGAAGACATAAGTAAACATATGATCACCCCTGTAAAGGCTTTGCGGTGGCTTAAAAGGCTGTAGCTTAAAATGGCAGGCAAAATGCCCTTGCATAAGAAATAACTTATACAAATTGTATTTTTCTAAAATAAAGATGTCAAGCTTTAATTAAGAGGGCACATATAAACGGTTTGCCTGCAATTTGTCCGCTGAAGCAACGGCTGGAATGTGAAAAGCCGGATAGGCAATAGTAATAACGCTATTTACTGCTTAAGATAATTTATTAGGTTTGCAGTAAGTTTGTAATGTCGGCTTATTTTTGGTTTGTTCAGGCTTACCTTCAAAAAGGGAGGGATCTCCCAACGCAGTTATAATTGAGACGGCTGTTAACCCAAAGATAGTGTGAATACCTTTACAAAGCAGGTTGCTGTTTGGATTTTTTTTAACATCGGGAAGAAACATGGAAAAAGCATTAAATACTTGATCTAAAAGACCATTAGAAACCATAACGCCTTTCACCATGCCGTAATCTTTGCCGGTAAAAGAAAGGATATATGTTATCAGGATGCCTGTCATTCCTGCGACGGCCATGTCGGAAGTTGTGCCCAAGACCCACCCTTTCCAGTTTTTTGCATCTTTTTTGTTTAAGAGAATTTGAGGGATCATCCTTCTGCATGTATATTTTGTTAGTCCTGAACGAACACCGGTTTCTGCAATAGCTTCCTTAACAATATTTGCACCGAGACCGGCAATCAAGCCCAGTATTATCCTGTCTTTAATTTTTTGCATATTAATATCATCTCCTCAGCTTAAAGTGTCACCATAGTGTTTTCTGTTGTTCAAAAGTTATAATTGGCTGCTTTGGATTAATCATGTTGTCCTAATCTTGTATGTCCCTATGTAACCTATAGTAAGCTACTGCAAGCACCAGACCGAAAAGGCTGGCAATAATCGCATTGACTATATGCGTTTGAACATTGATATGTATTTCTTCCTTTAACCCAATTAATATTAACGGGTAATAAACATACCAGAAGGCTCCCAGCATAAAACATCCTTTAAACCAAAGATATTTGCTTCCGATAGAAGGCACTATAAAGGCGAATATAATGCCTAAGGATGCTGATACCATTAAATCCACCGCTGCTGCAAATAAATTTTCCGCTATCCCTTGTGGGACAGAACCAAGCGTCAGCAGACTGGCAAAATCAGATAGTTGCAGCTCAGTCAGTTTTATATATTTTGCCGCTAAGCCTAATGGCGTGGTAACAATATAGGCGATTAACCCAGCAATTAAGCCGTTAATAAACTTATCATCAAACCTGCCGCTAATATCAAGTCCTCCTTTAGGAGTTTTTTTATTGCCTTACTACCATATATTTTGATAAAGCAACAAAAAATATTCCCTTATTGATTGATTATGAGCATTTTTCGATATCTTTGAGGTTTGTATTTGGATAAAATATAATTAATAAATGAATGCCTGGTTTGACTTCTATTTCAACACCGGGAAGAATTAACAGACTATTAAATATAGCTAATTGAATACTTTACGTCTACATCCAAAACCAAGACAATCTTTCATTTATAATATTAAAAAGGCCCAATCTACCAAAAGGCCTTAAGGGAATTTAAAAAACAATGACTCTAGTGGGTCATTGTTTTTTGTGAATTCCATCGAGAATTATTTCCGCAAATAGTACGCATAGGTATGGTGTCGGGAGGGGGACTTGAACCCCCATGGGATACCCCACACGCCCCTCAAACGTGCGCGTCTGCCTGTTCCGCCACCCCGACAATTCCGTCAACTTACAGTGATTATTATAAGATCCCCCGGATTAAAAGTCAAGGGTACAGAAGTGCGTATATGTGTTAACAAAATGGAACAATATATTAAGGTTCTATCTTAATAGAAGGGAGCAATTATCCTGGCAAGAGAAGATATTTACAGTAAACCCCGGGCCAACAACAAAGAAATTATAATCAACAATCCTTATGAGCTGTACAACGATGCTCTAATATTCTTGAAAGAGCTTGAGAATATTGAAAACTCGGTGGAAAACAGGTTTAAAAGATGGCGGAACATTCGCCTTACCATAATTTGCTCTATGATGTGCCTTGAGTCTTACCTTAATAATTATCTCAATAACAGCGATATTGCAGTAAACCTAAAGAAAACCGGGCTGGAAGAAAAGATGCGCAAAGTGTTAAAAACCAGCAGCCAGGAGGCGTTAGGCTTCTTGCAGGAATTTTCGACCTGTAAAAGGATAAGAAACGGCCTTGTCCATTATGCGGGTGAAATTGATTTATACAAGGATGGCTTAACGCATGAAAATGCCAGAAAAGCGGTGGACATGGTAAGAGGGCTCATAAGGTTAATTCATGTTTCGTCAGGTTCTGCTTGTCCCGAGTGGATTGAACAGAAAGAACCACGGGAAATATAAAACAATAGGCGCTTTAAGCGCCTATTGTTGTGAGTCTACATTTCGTTTGGCGAAAAGAAAATACGCGTTATATATGGCAACTACAATTCCGAGGATGACATTGTTTAAAGCAAGCATGTTAGCGTCTAAAATATCCGTGTAATTTACAATAGCCAACCAAATGCCTACAACAATGTGAATCCAATGAAAAGTCGTCATCATGGTTATCAATCTCCTTTCTAATTATTTAAAAAAGCGAACTAATAAAAGGGAATACATGACGTGAAAAGAAATATAGAACAACGACTAAACCAAGCAACCAGGCTCCATATTTTATTGCTGTTGATGCCAAGTTTTCTTCTTTTGTATGTTCCCTCGATTCCATCTTTTCACCTCCGTTCCCTTTTGATATATTTTTGCCTTATTAAGGGGGATTATTCATTTTTACCGGTTGTTTTTTCTTCTCTTTTAAAGGAATCCTGGTTTATTTATCGAAATAAAGAAAGCTTGCATATACAAGAGATATATACAAGAGATACAGGAATGGAAGGGTGAATTTAATTGAAATACTTTTCAACGTACGTTGGGTCAGTAGCTCTAGGCATAAAAATGGGAGTAATTTTCCCCGGCTGCGACCTGGCGCAAATGGTTGTTGATGCGGTTGAAAAATGCAATTCAGATAAATTGCTGGAAGACAGGGATGTCTTGTGCTTGACGGAGTCAGTTCTGGCAAGAGCCCAAAACAATTATGTGACAGTGGAGGAAATTTCCCGCCAGGTACGGGAGAAACTATCACTTCTTGAGGAAAGCAAGGTAGGCGTTGTATTTCCGATAGCCAGCAGAAATAGGTTTTCTTTGGTATTGGAAGGTATTGCCGCTGCTGTTCCCCGAGGTGAAGTAATCGTTGTATTGTCGTATCCCAGTGATGAGGTGGGAAATCAGGTTGTCCCCATTGATTTTATGAACTCTCTTACCCCTGAAGCAAGAGGAAAGAAATCTTTTAGCGATACAGACCTTAAGAGCTTAGATTTTGTCCACCCCATAACGAAAGTAAATTATATTAAATTATATAAAAAGATAATCGAAAGCTGCGGTGCAATGGCGAACATAGTATTAAGCAATGACCCGGCGGAAGTTTTAAAGTATAATCCGGATGGGGTAATAGCTGCCGATATTCACAGCAGAATAAAAACCTTGAATATAATCAAAGCCCAGTTTCAGAATACTATTACGCTTAAGGAACTATGTTCAACCGGAGAGAGTTGGAGTGAATGGGGCCTTTTGGGCAGCAATATGGCTTCGAAAAAGAAGTTAAAGCTGGCACCCAGATTGGCCGAGAAGTTTGCCGAGGGGCTTAAACAAAAATTATTCCAGACTACCGGGAAAGACGTGGAAGTAATTATTTACGGTGACGGTGCTTATAAAGACCCCACAACAGGCATTTATGAATTAGCTGATCCTATGCCTGTATTTGGCGCCACCAAGGGAGTAATAGGAAAGTATAGAGAAGGGATTAAGTATAAATATATTGCTGACGTGGGACTCGAGGAGGGCAAGACGCCAAAGGAAATAGAAGAGATGTTAGACCAGATGAAAAAAAATAACCACGCTAAAGATGGTATCGAATCTGAAGGTACGACTCCCAGAAAAATTGAAGATATAATTGCCAGCCTGGCTGACTTAGTCAGCGGCTCCGCTGACGCAGGCACGCCTTTGGTGCTGGTAAAAGGTTTTATTTAATCCCTTAACAAAGGGGTTTTTTTTATTTTAAGGGGGAAATAATAGTGCCAAGATAAATCAGTGATTAAAGATGGATTGGAGACTTAGAATGCGCCCCCAAACAAAAAAAAAGCTGGCAGCCCTTAATTCGGTTACTTTTATCATGGTGTTCGGCAACGCACTGCTAATTCCCGGTTTTCCACAGATCATGGCTGCCGTAGATATATCGTTGTTTCAAGTCAGCCTGTTGGTGACCGGTTACTCCATTGCTGCCGGCTGCTTTATTCCGGTCTTCGGATTCTTATCGGACCATTTAAAAAGAAAATATGTCATAATTTTTGCTTTAGTATTATACGGCTTGGGCGGCACATTTATCGGTGCGCTTGCGGCCTTAAACTGGGGCGGGGATATCTTTCTGCTTATCCTCGGAGGCAGGGTCGTGCAGGGGATCGGAGCAGCCGGCATGTCACCAATTGCTATGGCTTTAGTTGGGGATATTTTTACTACTGAAGAACGGGCTAAAGCATTAGGTTTGATTGAATTCAGTAATATCGCGGGGAAAATAGTAAGCCCAATATTGGGGGCGGCCTTGTTCTTGATTGTTTGGTATGTCCCTTTTTTTATCTACGGCCTTTTTGTAATTCCGGTATTAGCTGCCATGTTACTTCTTATTGATGAACCGGAAACAAAAAACAAAACACCGTTAAAAAGATATTTTTCCGATATAAAAAACATTATTTCCTGTCAAGGAAAGTTTTTATGCGGTAGTTATCTGGGTGGTTTCGTGTCTTTTTTAATTCTTTTTGGCGTATTGGCCTACTTATCCGATGTAGTGGAAAACATGTATAGTATTAAAGGAATTTTAAAGGGCATAGTTTTGTCTGTTCCCGTAACGGCCTGGGCGGCAAGTTCTTTTTTCTGCGGCTTTTTTTTAGAAAAAAGGTTTAATATTTTAAAAATCCTTATCCTGTCGGGATTGATGCTGCTGACAACAACTTCAATCCTTCTTTCTTTTTTCTTTTCCTTTTATTCTCTTCTGGTAATAATTTTTTTTATGGGTCTGGCCGGGGGCTTAATTATACCATCTCTTACTATACTTGTTACTAATTGTGCTCCAACAGAGGAGAGAGGCGGGATAATGTCCTTATACGGCAGCATCAGGTTTTTTGGTGTTGCCGTGGGACCGCCCCTCTATACTTTTCTGTTTCATATTAACAGGAGTATCCCTTTTTGGGTCAGCAGTGCTATGACTGCAGTTTTATTAATCTTTTTCCTAACGGTGAAAAACAAGGAGATAATTGAAATTTGTGAAAAAAATAAACCTTAGATCCCGTCAAATCGAAGTTATAAATATCTTTAACGAAGACGTCGGGAGGTTTTTCGCTTGTTGGAAAGTATGTTCATTATCTTTTATAGAACCATTGCTCTTTACCTGGGAGTTTTAATTGTCATCAGAATCATGGGAAAAAGGGAAGTAGGTCAATTGTCTCCCTTTGACCTGGTTGTCGCTATTATGATTGCAGAGACAGCGGCAATTTCAATGGAAGATTTGAACAAACCTTTAATAATTGGTTTTGTACCCATTTTAACTTTAATGATAGCTGAAATAATATTCTCTTTTGTTTGCCTGAAATTCAACTGGATTAGAAAATTGATAACCGGCGAACCTAGTATTTTGATTGATAAAGGTGTTATAATGGAAAATGAAATGCGTAAGATACGCTATAACGTAAACGATTTGCTGGCCCAGTTAAGAGGGAAGGATGTCTTTAACATAAATGATGTTGAATATGCCATATTGGAACCTTCGGGAGATTTAAACATTATTCTTAAAGCCGCTAAACGTCCCTTGACTCCCGCCGACATCAATCTTACACCTCCCGATCACGGTTTGCCTCTTCCTGTTATCTTTGATGGTGAAGTACAGGAAAACAATTTGAGAAAGCTGGGCAAGGACAAGGCTTGGCTAAAGAAAAAGTTGGCCGATAAAGGTATTTCCCACTATAAGAGTGTGTTGCTTGCCTGTTCCGATTTTAACGGAAATATGTATATATCAGCCCGGCCTGAAGAATAATTTCATTTCCGGAGGTTTTTATGCCTGTTTTATTAAAAGCGTTGGAGTATGCCCCCAAAATAATGGCCGAGGTAATCAAGAACGGAGACACAGCTATAGATGCCACCTGCGGCAACGGAAAAGATACTCTTTTTTTGGCTGAGAGAGTAGGCGTAACAGGCAAGGTTTATGCCTTTGACATTCAAGAAACTGCCATCCGTAATACTTATTCCCTGCTTGAAGAAAAGGGGCTTCAGGATAGAGTCGTTCTTTTCCGTGAAGGGCATGAGAAATTAGACAGGCTGGTTAATGTACCTATTAATGCAGCCATGTTTAATTTGGGCTATTTGCCGGGAGGAAATCACAGCCTTACTACCAAAGCGGCTGGAGTAATAAAAGCTTTGGAGGGAATAATGCCTCTCCTGCTTCCGGGCGGATTGATAAGCATCGTGGTTTACCCAGGGCATCCGGCGGGAGAAATAGAAAAAAATACTCTCGAAAATATGCTGTCCGAACTTGACCAGCGGAAATTCTCCGTAATCATTTACCGTTTCATCAACCAGAAAAATAACCCACCGGAACTGATCATAATTGAAAAAAACCCCCTTTCCTGAAAAGTTTTATAGGTTGGCCGCCGTTAATTACGGTAATTTTTAAATGTGGCTTAAATTTTGGGATGGCTTTTCAAATTATGGATGATATAATTGATAAAAGCAAGGAAATGCAAAACAACGAAAAGGGATTTATTACTATTCAATGCAGTAAAGTGGCTGATATCGGGTTAACAGCCTGTCGCCTAAAAGTTAACAGGCGCTAGGCACGTAAAAACTCCAATTGAAACATGATTGGGTTCTTGCTGCAAAGGACGTGACTTAATTGAAAGAGTGCTTTGAGCAAATGAGGGGGAGAAACGAATGTTAAAGAAAGATGCTCCAAAATCGGTAATTAAAAGACTGCCTGTATATTTGCGCATACTGGACAACTTAATAAAGAGAGATATTGAAATAATTTCTTCCAAAAATTTAAGTCAAGAAACCGGTTTTACTGCTGAGCAGATAAGAAAGGATTTTGCTCATTTTGGAGCTTTTGGGACAAGAGGAACGGGATACAATACCAGTTATTTGCGGGACAGGATTTTGTGTATCATCGGCCTGGACCGGCAAACCGACACTGTCGTTATTGGAGCGGGGCACCTGGGTTTTTCTCTTACCCGCTATAACATTACTAAAAACCCCTATGTCAAAATAGTCGGTGTTTTTGATGTCAACCCAGAAATCTTGGGTGAGAAGGTAGCAGGCGTCGAGATTAAACATATTGATGAACTACCCGAAGTGTTAAAAGAATATAATGTCAAAGTGGCTATTGTTACCGTCCCTGCCGAATCTGCACAGGAGGCTGTTAACATCCTTGTTAAAAACGGTATTAACGCTATTTTGAATTTTGCTCCTACCAAGCTTAAGGTGCCGAAGAGTGTTTACATCCATAATATTGATTTGAATATTGAACTGCAAAGTCTAATTTACTATAGTTCTACGGAGGAAGACACCGGCAAAGATTATTAAGCAAGCCCTGCGCATGTTGACTTTTAAAAATATTTTGTGTATACTAATAATCGTTCCGGTTATACTAGCCGGTCAAGAAGAATGTGGAGCTGTGGTGTAGCGGCCTAACATGCCGGCCTGTCACGCCGGAGACCGCGGGTTCAAATCCCGTCAGCTCCGCCATTAATATGGCGAGATAGCTCAGCAGGTAGAGCAGAGGACTGAAAATCCTTGTGTCCCCAGTTCAACTCTGGGTCTCGCCACCATCTTTTTAAAAATGTGCGGAAGTGGCTCAGTGGTAGAGCATCGCCTTGCCAAGGCGAGGGTCGCGGGTTCAAATCCCGT
>CAZYHL010000015.1:0-16405 GCA_964646795.1 uncultured Syntrophomonadaceae bacterium | reverse complement strand
GCACTGTGCCGGAAAATCCGAGCTACAGTAGCTTAGCAGCATTGTTAGGTATAGAGTGATATTTATCATCACAGGGACTTTTTTGCTTGGCCGGTACGTTGCATACTTCACGGGAGCAATCCAATCAGGCTTTCAAAGGAGTCCGGTTTATACTTTTTTATGGACACTGTTTATGGGTGCCTGTATTGGGATGGTTAGTATCTTGTTGGGGAACGGCGGGAATTCGATGTCCTTGAAATCCACAGCGGCAAGGTTTGCTTTCCTCGCTTTTGGAGTTAATTGGGCTGCGTTTCTTGTCTTTATGCCGCTCTCGTTTTCCGGCTATTTAACCGATGTTTTGTTGAGAATCGTTTTAGACACCTTGTTGGCGGCTATCGGATACTACTTTGCCTTTAGCTCTAAAACCGAATACTTGAAGGACGTAATTAATAGCAAAACCGGACTAAAACAAAGGAAGGTGTGTCTACGTGAAAAAGGCTGAGGATAACAGGTTTCCGGGAGTCATTATTGTTTTCGTTTTATTACTCGGTGTGCAAATTATTTTAGGGAAGACGGGGCACCTTTTTGCCAGAATGGTTTCGTACGGCCAGATTGATCCCTATGACGCTTTTGCCGGTATTTCAATTCATCATGCTGTTCAAATGATTTTTGCTATTGCTATTATCGTTATATTGAGTAGGCTTTTGAAAATCGACTTCTATTTTCAGCTTGGTGATGTGAGGAAGGGTACAAAATATTTAGCTTTATTCACGGCCGCCTTTGCAGTTATTTCCATCGTTGTGAACGTTCTCATGTATATTAATAACCGGTTGCCTTCTTATGCTTTTCCCCTGGACGGCAGAAACATCATCGGGACATTAGGGTTCCAATTATTCTTGAGCGGGCCGGCGGAAGAGGTCATTTTCCGTGCGCTGCCGATAACAATGTTAATCTATGCCTTTGGCAAAAGTATGCCAATAAAAGACGATGTTACATTGGAAGTAATACTAGCCTCGGTATTATTCGCCTTTGCCCACGTCAACTGGTCTTTAATGCCCTTAACTTTCGAGATAAATATCTCCCAAATATTATACGCCTTTGTCCTTGGCACCATTCAAGGCGTTGTCTATCAAAGAAGCAAGAGCATTCTATATCCTATATTGATGCATAGTTTCAGCAATGTTTTAATGGTTGGCATTGGATATATGTTTGCACTTATAAGCTAATAACGCCATCATATTGAAAAGAAAAGAATGTATAACTTGAAAAAGCAATAATTAGCTTTAATATTCAAGTTGATGCAGATTGAAGTCAATCAAAATAATATCATTGGAAGTAGGATAAAAACTTCCACCCTTAGGCTCCCGGCTGATACTTATTTGTTGTACATCTTGAATGTTACGTTGTTGCAGGTGGATTTTACCGTATTTCTCCACCACTTGCAACAAGCCTCCATTTTCTTTTTGCGTCGGTTTAATCAACCATATTTGATAATCGTACCAGGTATTAGCTTCCAGGTTTTGTACAAAACAATATGCTTCATCTTGCCGGTTGTTAACCCAAATAATACCATTAATATTATTAAGCTGATCCTTTTGAGGGTTAATCAAATAATGTACTGTTTCTGCATCGTCCGTTACAAAAAGAGGAAGCTCATCAGAGGCAACAGGAAGATGCTCCCATGTATTTAAAGGTTGGTCAACTTTGATCGCAGTTAATGAAAGGATGATGATGCCAACTATGGCTGCAAAAGACGCCCCCCAGATGATTGATGGTTTAAGCAGCTTGCCCTTTAATTGTTGGTACAGGAATACTTTTTTTAAATGCCTGTATAAACCGGCTGTAGGCGCTCCAGTTGTGTCATCACTAAGGATCTCATGCCAATCTTCATAAATTTTCCGGCACGATTTGCATTGAGCCAGATGTTCATGCAAGCGCCTGGATTTGGGTGAGGACAAACTGCCCAATATATCATCGACAATTTCGACTTCAAATTGCTTGCATTCTGTTGAATTCATATCATAACCTCACTTACGGCAGGAATACTCAAGGTTCCAACCAACCCATATTAATAAATTGTTTCTTGATATTGTTCATCCCATAGTGAACCCAGGATTTAACTGTTCCCAGCGGGCGGCCTGTCAACTCAGCCCAATCTTTTTGATGGAAGGAATAAAAATAGGTCGCTGCCAGTGCATTACGCTGAGGTTTGGGTAAATGCCGCAGCGATTCATGTAAGTGTTCAATCTCTAATTTTAATAAAACTGAATCGGCAGTGGGATCTGTGCTGTTAATCACGGCAAGTTCAAACTTGTTTAACACTTGTCGCTTCCGCTTTCGTAAGCGGTCGATAGCTCTGCTTCTAGTTTTAACAGCCAGCCATGCTTTAATGGTGCCTCTTTTGGGGTCGTACTGTTCCGGATGCTGAATTATTTCTAAAAAGACATCATGGCATAAATCTTCGGCCTCCATAGGATCTTGGATTATATGCCGAGCGATTTTATATACATAGGATGCATTTTGTTGATAAAGATCGTCGAACCATTTTAGTGAGCGTTCTGCTTGAGCTTGTCCAGACATTTTTCTCACCTGCTTAATATGGAGTTCTAAATATTATATATATCAATATCGAAAAAAAATCAATAAATCCAATTCACTTGTTTTAACGTAATTACTTATAGATAGATAAATATCTAAGGAATAAGGGAGGAAAAAATGAAGCATTATTTACAAAAGGCAGTGTTTGTATTATTTTTATTATCTTTAATGGGGGTGATTTTGTTACCTGTTACGCCTGTAGCGGCAGCCAGCAGCAGTATATCCTTGTTCACAAAATTTACGGGGATTGCCGTTACGCCAGGTGAATCCATTAATTACTCAATTAGTATTATTAATAACAGCAATGCTATACAGCGGGTTTCCCTAAAGATTATTGAGCAGCCGGAAGGCTGGGATACCAGTTTAACTGCGGGCGGGTGGAACATAAGCAATCTTTCCGTCAAGCCTAAAAGCGATGAAAGCTTTAACTTGCAGACCGAAGTTCCTTTGCAAGTGGAAAAAGGCAGCTATAGTTTTAAGATACGCGCTACCGATACCGGCGGCGGAACCAGCACGTTGCCCATTATAATGGAGGTTACGGAACAAGGGACTTTTAAAACAGAGCTGGAAACAGATCAACCCAGTATGCAGGGTAATGCCGATTCCAGTTTTAATTACCGTCTCACCCTGAAGAACCGTACCGCGGATGAACAGCTCTATGCTCTATCCGCAGTTGCACCCCGGGGTTGGACTGTTGCCTTTGAAGCCTCAGGGCAAAAGGTTACCTCAGTAAAAGCAGAGGCCAACACAACTCAGAATGTTAATGTCACCATCGATCCTCCCGCTGAAATTGAAGCAGGCACTTACACCATACCGGTAAAAGCCCAGGCAGGTTCCTTTGCGGCAGAAGTAAATCTGGAAGTAGATATAACAGGCACCTACAAAATGGCTCTGAGTACTCCCACCGGCAGATTAAGCACCTCTGTTACCGTCGACAAAGAAAAGATGGTGGAACTGCAGTTGGATAATAACGGTTCAACGGAGTTGAAGGATATTATCCTAGGTCATTCTTCACCTGTTGATTGGGAAGTGAGGTTCGAACCGGAGCATATTGCTTCTTTGCTTCCCGGGGAGTCGGCAATAGTAAAGGCCTACATTAAATCAAGCGATAAAGCTATCGCAGGCGATTATGTTGTTAATATCAATGCCAGGACACCTGAAGTATCCGGCAGTGCTGACTTTCGCATAACAGTTAAGACATCTGCCCTTTGGGGTTGGGTTGGTGTATTGATTATTGCCCTGGTAGGAGCAGGAATCTATTATCTCTTCCGTCGCTACGGGAGGCAATAATAATGGTTAAAGATGGTATCATTAAACTAAACAAGTTAACTAAAAAATACGGGGCCTTAACTGCTGTAGATCATTTAACCTTATCCATTCGTCGGGGCGAGATATTTGGGCTGCTGGGGCCTAATGGGGCGGGAAAAACTACTACTATTTTGATGTTACTGGGATTGTCTGAGCCCACTTCAGGCACTGCTGAAGTATGTGGCATTGACCCCACTTTTCAACCCCTCTTAGTTAAGGAAAAAGTAGGTTATTTGCCGGACGAGGTAGGCTTCTACGAGAATATAAGCGGTTTGGAAAACCTTCTTTATACAGCAGCCCTTAACCGTATTGAAATATCCGCCGCCGAGGAGAAGGCCAGGTCTCTGCTGGCTCAGGTAGGTTTAACGAAAAAAGCCAACGAGAAAGTGCAAACCTACTCCCGAGGCATGAAACAGCGTTTGGGCTTGGCCGATATTTTGATAAAAGAGCCGGAAATCATTATTCTGGATGAGCCTACCAGTGGTATTGACCCTGAAGGCGTGCGCGATTTACTGACCTTGATTAAGCAATTAAGCCGTGAAAGAGATATGACCGTCCTGTTATCTTCCCATCAACTGCATCAAATCCAACAAATTTGCCATCGGGTAGGGCTTTTTGTCGAGGGAAAACTAATTGCAGAGGGTCTAATTAAAGATCTGGCCTACGATCTTTTTAAAAGCGAACCTATTTTGCTGGAGGCAGAGGTGGAACCCGTTGACGAGGAGTTAATAAATGACATAAAAGCAGACAAAAATGTAACAGGGGTCGAATACGACCAGCAGCGCTTGTTAATCTCCTGCCGGCAAAATATTAGTACGGAAATTGCTAACATCATTATTAATGGCCATGGTGCCCGCTTAAATTATTTAAGCCAGCATAATTATGGTTTAGATGAGATATACCACCGCTATTTCCGGGAAGGGAGGCAGCAAAATGGCAGCTTTAGAAAAAGTAAAAGCATTTCTGAGTAAGGCGTTCTCTAAACAACAGAAGGGTTACCAATCACAGCAGCCCTTTTTAGTGATAGTCCAAAAGGAAGTCATGGATCATATTAACAGCTGGAGGTTTGTAATTCTGCTGTTATTAATGTTTCTAACGGCCATTGCTTCACTTTATACGGCATTATCCAGTATCCAAAGCGCAATTTCAGAAGATACCGCAACATCCTTTGTCTTTCTTAAGTTATTTACCGCTACTGACGGCACCTTACCTCCCTTTATTACTTTTGTCAGTTTACTGGGACCGATTATCGGAATCGCGTTAGGTTTTGACGCTGTCAATGCAGAGCGCAGCAGGGGGACCTTGAGCCGCTTATTGGCTCAACCTATACCCCGGGATTATATAATCAATGCCAAACTTGTCGCTTCGGTGTTGGTGATAACAGTTATGATTATTACCCTTGGGTCTTTAATGGTTGGGCTCGGTATTCTGTTAATAGGTATACCTCCTACTCCTGAGGAATTCTGGAGAATATTCCTTTTCCTGCTGGTAAGCATTATCTATATCAGTGTTTGGCTAAATATGGCAATTATGTTTTCGGTAAAATTTAAACAAGCTGCAACATCTGCATTATCCAGCCTTGCCATATGGTTATTTTTCAGTTTGTTTTTTCCTATGATTGTAAATATAATTGTGAAGGCCACCGCTCCCAGCCAGGCAGCAGATGCCAGCGAGCTTATCGTTTATCAGGGTTTCGTACAGAATTTATTACGCATCTCTCCCTGTCAGTTGTTTAGTGAAGCGACAACCACTTTGCTGGTTCCCACAATTCGCACCCTTGGATCTATTACAATGGAACAAGCCTATGGCGCAATTGCCGGGCCGCTGCCGTTGGGACAAAGTATGCTGCTTGTTTGGCCCCAATTAACTTGCCTGGTGGCAGCAGTTATTATTATCTTCGGCCTTTCTTATGTCCTGTTTATGAAACAAGAAATCCGTTCCCGTTTATAAAACTGTTTCTAAAAGAAATTTATCAAAGATGTTTACGCACCCCTTATACAAATAATTTGCCATTATTTTGGTAAACTACTTGTTAAGGGGTGATTAAATGCTAAAAATTGAAGATAGGATAGCTCGAGGTACTCTAGCAGGTATAATTGGCACTATTCCGGGTTTAACTCTTAATTTTATCTCTGTTCAGTTAGGTTTATCCAATTATTATTCTTTTCAATTAACAGGTAGTATCTTTTTGTATCCCGGGCTTACTGACAGTTTCTTCGGCTTACTCTTAGGAGGAATGATATGGCTTACCTTCGGTGTCTTTTTGGGCATTGCCACTACCTACCTTATAGAGACCACAGGCGAAGATTATTGGTGGCTTAAAGGGGTGGTTGTTTCTTTCGGCATCATGTACGTGGGTATCTATGGAAT
Source organism: uncultured Syntrophomonadaceae bacterium (assembly GCA_964646795.1). GTDB lineage: Bacteria > Bacillota > Dethiobacteria > PWVN01 > PWVN01 > CAZYHL01. The sequence goes on along the minus strand of CAZYHL010000015.1, from coordinate 10,150 downwards.
AATGTATACTTATGGTGCGGCGAGAATAGTTCCCTTTGATATAGCAACTAATATGACTGAGGCTATCAGTAATATTCTCTTTGGCCTGTCTACTTCCTACCTAATTGTTAAAATGAGGCATAGAACCACTTAGTTGTTTTATCCGCGTAAAAAAGAATCAGTTCTACTAAAAAGGACTCTAAAAGGGGGTCTTTTTAGTATGGTTATTAGGTAATTTCTATTTCAAAATATCTCCTTAAAGTTCTAACTGCCGCACGGTTCTGCAAGGGCCCCTGCAGTTTTTTAAAGAAGATTTTAGTTCTATTCTAAACGTGTTTCCAAGTTCCTAAATGATGGAAATGACCCAATAAATAGAGGGTTAACTAAAGAAATAAAGAATTATTATATTAAAAATAATACATATATGAAGCATTATTGTTATTATGGGTGAACATTGTCAATTAATTTATAATGAGAATTTATTAATATCCCCTAAAATCACATCAAATAATAATATGCTCTTGAACAATATTGAACTGTTAGTACGAGGAGCTATTTTAGATGACAAACATCGCACACATTGATTTGGAAGTACAACCAAATAGCGGAGCTATTCTAGATATCGGTGGCATCACCGAGGCTGGAAGTATCTTTCATTCGGAATCCATAGCTGATTTTGCTGTTTTTCTTAAAGATGCTGAATATTTATGCGGCCACAATATTGTCAATCATGATTTAAAATACATACGTAAAGCTATTGATAATGCTAAAATATCTGATGATAATGTAATTGATACTCTTTACCTATCAGCCTTATTGTTTCCTCGGAAGCCTTATCATGCTTTAGTAAAAGATGAAAAACTTCAAACCGATGAGATTAACAATCCCTTAAGCGATGCCAAAAAGGCGAAAGTTCTTTTTTTAGACGAAATTTCTGCCTTTTATAATTTAAATGTCCGATTAAAAAAGATATTCTTTTTACTATTACATAATCAAAAGGGTTTTTCGGGTTTTTTTCGATACATCGCCTACAAAGCTGTTGAAAAAAATCCAGAAAAAATGATAAGAGAACATTTTACCGCAGAAATCTGTGAGAATGCGGATATTCAAAGATATGTTTCAGAAAACCCTATTGCTCTGGCTTATTCTCTAGCCATAATCAACGTCAAGGATCGTTTTTCCGTTACACCTCCCTGGATTTTAAAGAATTATCCGGAGGTGGAACGGATAACGGATTTTTTGCGTAATCGGCCTTGTCTTAGAGGCTGTTCTTACTGTGAAAAAAATCTAGACGCCCGCCGGGGCTTGAAAAGGCTTTTTGGTTTTGAATCCTATAAAACCTTTGAAGGCGAACCACTTCAAGAAAATGCGGTGAAGGCAGCCCTTGCCAATAAATCGCTTTTAGCAATCTTTCCTACCGGAGGAGGGAAATCAATAACATTCCAGGTACCGGCTTTAATGAGTGGAGAGACTGTTAAAGGGCTTACTGTTGTTATATCCCCGCTACAGTCTTTGATGAAGGATCAGGTGGACAACCTGGAAAAAGTAGGGATTACGGAAGCGGTAACAATAAACGGCTTATTGGATCCCATTGAACGAGCAAAGTCTTTTGAAAGGGTCGAAGATGGTTCAGCTTCTATTCTATATATTTCTCCCGAGTCTTTACGTTCCAGGACTATTGAACATATTTTATTGGGCAGGAAAATTGTTCGTTTTGTTATTGATGAGGCTCACTGCTTTTCTGCCTGGGGGCAGGATTTCCGGGTGGATTATCTCTATATTGGCGATTTTATAAAAATATTGCAGGAAAAGAAGAATCTCCAGGATGGGATTCCTGTATCTTGCTTTACTGCCACAGCTAAACAAAAGGTAATAGAGGACATTCAGACCTACTTCAAAGAAAAGTTGGCCATAGATTTAGAAGTTTTTAGTTCCAGTGCTTCCCGGACAAATTTAAATTATAAAGTTATAGAAAAGATAACAGATGAAGAAAAATACACCACTCTCAGAAATTTATTACAAGAGAAGGATTGCCCCACCATTATTTATGTTTCCAGGACAAAGAGAGCCTATGTATTGGCCGAAAGATTAACCAAGGATGGCTTCCCGGCTAAACCCTACCATGGCAAAATGGATGCCAAAGAAAAAACAGAAAACCAGGATGCCTTTATTTCAGGAAAAGTACCTACCATAGTGGCTACCTCTGCTTTTGGCATGGGGGTAGACAAGAAGGACGTAGGCATGGTTATCCACTATGAAATCTCAGATTCACTAGAGAATTACATGCAGGAGTCAGGCAGAGCGGGAAGGGACGAGCATATTACAGCTGATTGTTATATTTTATACTGCGAGGATGATTTAAATAAACACTTTGTATTATTAAATCAGACCAAAATCAACATTAAGGAAATCCAGCAGATATGGAAGGCAATCAAAGATATTACCCGCCTTCGCACGACCGTTTCCCAATCTGCCCTGGAAATTGCCAGAAAAGCGGGTTGGGACGAAGGTATTAGTGAGATAGAAACGCGAGTCAAAACAGCCATTGCCGCTTTGGAGGAATCAGGATATATCAAGCGGGGACAAAACATGCCGAAAGTTTTTGCAGATAGTATCCATTGCCGAAATGCGCAGGAAGCCATTGAACGAATCAATGCTTCAAAGCTTTTTGATGATAAAGAGAAAGAAAATGCTACGAGAATAATCAAAAAACTTATTTCCAGCAGAAGCAGAGGCCAGGCCAGGGAAGAGGTTGCCGAGTCTCGAGTGGATTACATATCCGACCATCTAGGGATCGAAAAGGGAAAGGTAATCCGTATTATAAATCTTTTACGCGAAGAAGGAATTCTAGCCGACGCCAAAGATCTTATGGCCTATATTAAGAAAGGTGAAAAGCCAAGCAATTCGTTAAATGCTTTTAATTCCCTTAGCAGTATTGAAAGATATCTGGCAGATTTATTTGAAGAGCAAGAGGCTACTTATAATTTAAAGGAATTGAATGAAAAGGCGGAAGAACAAGGATGTAAGAACGTAACACCCAATAAGATACGGATGATCCTCAATTATTGGGTGATAAAAAAGATGATAAAATATAAGAACTTGGACTATTCCAGGAACCATATTAGGCTAGTTTTACTTGAGGTTAAAGAGAAGTTTCAGGAGCGATTAGAAAAACGTCAGGAACTTGCCGGATTTGTCATTGAGTATCTTTATGCTTTAAGCAATAAGTCGGGAGAAGATACTGACAAAGAAGAATTACTTGCAGGATTCTCGATAAATGAGATAAAGAGAGCCTATGAGAACAGTTTGAGTTTATTTAAAGCAGAGGTTAGTATCGCAGATATTGAGGATACTCTTTTCTACCTATCGCGCATAGAGGCAATAAAAATTGAAGGCGGGTTCCTGGTGGTCTATAATCCCATGACAATTGAGAGGCTGGAGACAGACACAAAGAGAAGATATAGAATAGAAGATTACCAAAAGCTAGATCAGTTTTATAATAATAAAGTGCAACAGATTCACATTGTAGGGGAATATGCCAAAAAGATGATTGATAACTATCTCGAAGCTTTACAATTTGTAGAAGATTATTTCCGCCTTAATTATAATTCTTTCATACAAAAATATTTTAAAGGTAGCAGAGGCGAAGAGATTTCTAGAAACATAAGCCCCGGGAAATTTAGACAATTGTTTGGCGAGTTGTCACCGACACAGCTGAGCATTATTAAGGATAATGAAAATAAACATATTGCAGTTTTAGCAGGGCCGGGCAGCGGTAAAACAAGGGTCCTTGTTCACAAACTTGCTTCACTGATTTTAATGGAAGATATTAAACATGAACAGTTATTAATGCTTACCTTTTCGCGCGCAGCGGCTACTGAGTTCAAGAAACGATTAATAAAACTAATTGGAAATGCAGCAAATTTTATTGAGATTAAGACATTCCATTCATATTGCTTTGATTTGCTAGGTAAGGTCGGAAATGTTGGGAAGTTTGAACACGTAATTGAAAGCACGATTGAGAAGATTCGCAGTGGGGAAGTAGAGCCTAGCAGAATTACCAAAACGGTATTAGTAATAGACGAAGCTCAGGATATGGATGAGAAGGTTTTTGCTTTAATTCAAACATTAATAAAGCAGAATGAGGATATGCGGGTTATTGCTGTTGGTGATGACGATCAGAATATATTCGAATTCCGTGGATCAAGTGCAAAATATATGGAGAAATTTATGGTGGACAATCAGGCGGTAAGGTACGAGCTATTGGAAAACTATCGAAGCAAAAGAAATATTGTAGACTTTTCTAATCAATTCGCAAGCCTGATTAAAGGGCGTTTAAAGGAACACGATGTTATAGCACATAGCCAAGATAATGGGACCATTCGGATTGTCCGCTACGCAAACAATAATTTACTTCACCCCTTTGTGGAAGATCTCTCCGGTGCAGCACTAACAGAGAGTACTTGTGTGTTAACCCAAACCAATGATGAAGCGCTTCAGGTGACGGGTATTTTATTGCAAAAAGGGATACCGGCAAGATTAATTCAAACCAACGATGGATTTAATTTAAGCGATCTAGTGGAACTGCGGTTCTTTTTAGATCAATTGTCAGTAGATTTCACCTCGTATATTATTAGTGATGAGACTTGGAATATGGCCAAGAGAGCCTTAATAAAAAGATATGGAAAAAGCGAAATGCTGGATATCTGCAAAAGGATTATCTCGGATTTTGAAGCTATTAACCAACAAAAAAAATATATATCGGATTTTGAAGTTTTCGTAAAGGAATCTAAACTAGAGGAATTTTATGCATTATCTAAAGAAACCATTTTTGTGTCAACCATTCATAAGGCAAAAGGCAAAGAATTTGATAATGTTTTCCTTTTACTTGAAGACTTTCAAATAGGTAAAGAAGAACAAAAGCGCCAGCTATATGTAGCAATGACGCGTGCAAAAAACAACCTAACCATACATCTGAATAATTTTTACCTCGACCGCATTCAGGCAGAGAATGTAACAAGATTAGAAGACAGATGTCAGCATGAATTGCCGACCAAACTAGCTATGCAACTTAGCCATCGAGATGTATGGCTGGATTATTTCATTGGAAAGCAATATATCTATGAGACTATGCAAAGCGGTAACATACTTCGTTATAGGGAAGGGTATTTCTTAACGGACAAGGGACAGAGTGTGTTCCGTTTTTCCAAAAGTTTTAAAGAGCATTTAGATCATATGCTGAAGAATGGTTATGAGCCTCAATTTGCTAAAGTTAACTTCATTATTTTTTGGCGAAAAGAATCAGAGGATCAGGAGATAAAAATTGTGCTTCCCGAATTACATTTTTTAAAAAAACAACCAGTAAAAAAAAATAATTACTGTCATGAAGACGGCTTGTTATAAAGACTTAATTGAAAAGTATGAAAACCCCATCACTCATGACTGCGATATGGTTGAGGGACAAGTGTTCATTGCTAATGGCTGGCAGAAACCAGAAAGATTTTGCGATAGCGCATGGGAAAGTGTCTCCTCATTTGTAATGACTCTTGCTCATGGTGGCGAAGACTTCTATGATGGATGGATGAAGAATAAAAAGTCAGCTATGATTTCGTGTAGTGATGGCTTCCGCCCAGTTAGCTTTCTGCTTGAGACAATGGATGAGAAGAGTGAAGAAAATTAATATGGCAGGTTATGGGACTCTGCAAGACAAAATTGTGCGCTCCAGTTTATGAATAGGAATAAGGAAAAAAGTATTACTTTTAAAATCAGATTGCTTAAAAATGTCATATTCCAAAGGGTAGTCTCCAGGTGCAAAATATTTTTTCAGTCATTTTAGCGCCGCAAATAGGACAAGGTTTGTTTTTCATATCAAAAAGAGACACTTCCTGGCAGCAGCTTAAACAACGAGGGCGGAACTTAGCGGAAAGATAATCAGGGGGACAGGCTGTGCTTCTATCATCTAGAAGGTATATAGTTGTAAGATTATTATCAGTATGCATTTTTTCTTGATAAAATCCATCAGGTACTAAAGGTGTAGTAAATTCTGCGCACCTGGGGCACCATGCTACACCATAGCACTGGCCAATATCAGAAGCTTTTCCGACATGTAATGTATCACTTTCAAACTTGCATTTAGAACAAGTTAACACTATTGCGGTGCCCATAAAAATTATTCTCTCCTTTCTTTTTAAAAGGCAATTTAATTTTCGAAAATATTAAAGCTACAAGAAAAAGAGTTCATGTACGTGGGTATCTATGGAATAATGTATACTTATGGTGCGGCGAGAATAGTTCCCTTTGATATAGCAACTAATATGACTGAGGCTATCAGTAATATTCTCTTTGGCCTGTCTACTTCCTACCTAATTGTTAAAATGAGGCATAGAACCACTTAGTTGTTTTATCCGCGTAAAATGAATCAGTTCTACTAAAAAGGACTCTAAAAGGGGGTCTTTTTAGTATGGTTATTGTGCCATTTCTATTTTAAAGAATCACCTTAAAATATTGATATAATGCAAGTTAAGGCTTGAAGGTAGTATTGTGAAAAAAAATAAAAGATAATAAATGGTTGGATTGGCTTTGGCTTAGGCGCCAAGAGAGAATCCGCCGCTATTTATCAGAAGATGGCCAGTCTTGTAGGCATTGTCTTGTTAGAAACGTCCCTATGATCTACATGAGGAAAACCCGGTCAAATTAGGCCGGGTTTTTTGTAGTTAAAAGCCAGTCTGAACAGGCTGAATTTATTAATTAAGGAACGGCTCATTGTACTAAACAAGTCGACAAGACATATACTTTATTAATTACTATTAGTGGTGGTAAGTGTTATGAGCGAGGCCTTTGAATATAGCAAGAAAGCCATAAGCTTTGAAACAGGGCAAAAGATAAAAAGGTGCTTGGATTTTACTGCGGCTATCATTTTGTTACCATTTCTACTTGCTCTGATGATCGTCATATCCGTGGCAGTAAAACTGGATTCCGAGGGGCCAGCTATTTTTAAGCAGAAACGTGTGGGGAATGGAAAAAAAGAGTTTTACTGCTACAAGTTCAGAAGTATGGTCAATCATTCACCTGAAATGTTGCAAGAAATCATAGCGAAAGATGAAAGCCTGCGTGAACAGTGGGAGCGGTTTAGGAAGTTAAAAGATTATGATCCCCGTGTGACAAGAGTGGGAAAATTTATCCGTAAATACAGCCTGGACGAGCTCCCCCAGGTCATCAATATAATCAAAGGGGATATGAGTTTTGTAGGCCCGAGGCCATACAGCGAGCGCATTCAGGGATATACTGATATTTTTAAGGTTCGCCCCGGTTTAACGGGGTATTGGCAGGTGAACGGACGCAATGACGTGGAGTTTGCTCAGCGTTTGGAAATGGAAATCTGGTATGTAAAGAACTGGTCTGTTTGGCTTGACGTTCTGATTATTTTTCAAACTATACCCGCTGTATTAAAAGCAAAAGGAGTGCCCTAAATTGACTGTATGTTGGTGGCTGCAATGCGTATCGTAAAAAGGCCGCTCGTTGTCTATGCTGCCGGCTTGCTATCGTTGCTGCTATGGGACGGGTTGCCATTTTATAAATTAGGTACGGGAATACAGGTGACACATCTTACTGCTGCGGCATTATCTCTGGTTTTTATTTTCAGTAAGCTTGCTCGCGGTAATTTTGTTATCATCACTCTGGCAAGGCCATTATCTTACCGTACTTTATGGGTTTGTGTTTCGATTGTTATTCTGTTGGCTGCAGGGTTGTTATCCAGCCCAAATGCCCAGGATTTATTAGAAGTGATTAAATTTGAAGTAAACTATCTGATTGGCTTGCTGATTATTATTATATTTGCTGAGTCACTACGCGAAAAAGATGAAATTAGATTCGTATTCGATTGTCTTCTGATTGGCGGATTGGTTGTATGTGTAATTACTTTCTTTGGTTATTTTGTCCACGCTCTCAATACTATTACGATGAATGAAAACGGGAGAGCTGAAGGTTTTATGCTGCACCCTAATCAATGGGGGATGATGCTGGCGGCTATCGTACCTGCAGTAGCCGCACGTCTGTCCACAAACTTCCGTCGCCTGGATAAATTGATTGTTTTAGTTATACTTACTGCTTCTATTGCCTTAAGCGGTTCCAAAGCAAATATCTTTATTGCCGGGCTTTTGTGCCCCTTAACCATGATTATAGCAGGTAATTTCAGGCGAAGCATGCTCTCGCGGCTCCGCTCTGTCTCTATCACAGCGGTTGTAGTATTAATAGCCGGACTGATTGCCTTTACACTACTGCAACAGTTTGCTCCGCAGAGTTTAATAAAACTTCAGGATGCTGTAGATAACCCGATGGAATACAGAACGATGCTGTCACGCCAGGATAAGTGGGCGGAAGCCTTCACAATTTTTATGAGAAAACCGCTTTTTGGTATTGGCGCCGGCAATACACGATATTACCTAAATACAAATCATGCGCATAATGCATTTGTGGACTATATGCTCACCATGGGGTTGTTTGGAGTGATTGGGCTGACAGTTTTTCTCTTCAGTATTTTTTATTTATGCTGGTATGTTGTCAGGGTGAGTATGCAGATGGGGACATATTTTCACGCCCAGAGTATTGGCCTGGCATTTGGTATTGCCTCATTTGTTTTTAGTAACCAGCTCAGCAATTCTTTTAGAGGCACAACCTTCCCTATCATGTGGGTATTACTTGGGTTGCTTGTTGCACAGGGGAAAATTTGCATTATTTCACTAGCAGAGGGGATAAAAAATGAGAGTTCTGCACATTGTTGAAAGTTTTGCAGGGGGCGTTATCACATCTGTAACACAGTTGTGCAACTTACAGTCAAAAGAAGGGTATGAAGTATATCTTGCCCACTCGTTAAGGCTGGGTACCCCTGCTGATTATAAACGTTTACTTGTGCCTGAAATCAATGTCGTTAAACTGAATCTGGCCAGGGAAATCAATGCCTGGCGTGATTTAAGCGGGCTGTTTCAAATCAGAAGACTAATTAAAAAGATTTCCCCAGATATTATCCACCTGCATTCCTCCAAAGCAGGATTTTTGGGGAGGCTCGCTGTTTTTCTGGGAGTCGGAACGGGGTCAAAAATCTTTTATTCTCCCCGCGGTTTCTCTTTTCTGCAGGAAAATTACTCAAAGTTTAAGCGGATGGTATATTTCTTTCTGGAAAAGCTGGGTGCCTCACTCGGAGGTACGATTGTCGCCTGCTCTCAGGGCGAGCTATTGGAGGCGCAAAAACTTAAAGCTCGAAATGTGGCCCTGCTGGAAAATGCTGTCGATACAGATATAATCCCCGTACATAGCGCGGAAAGTAAATCTGAAGATAGTGTGATAATCGGCACTCTCGGACGCATTTGTCCGCAAAAAAATCCTGGTCTTTTTAAAGACTTGGCATCGGCATTTGCATGCAGAAAAAATCTGCAGTTTTTTTGGGTTGGCGGGGGCGAGGGAGAGCGGGAATTATGCAAAAGTCCCAACCTCTGTGTTACCGGTTGGCTATCCCGGCAGGAAGCTTTAAATCGTTTGCAATGCCTGGATATTTATGTGCAAACTTCATTGTGGGAAGGGATGCCTATATCAGTAATTGAGGCGCAGGTTGCCGGTATCCCTGCAGTTGTGACGAATGTGGTGGGAAACCGGGATATCGTCATTCCCGGTGAAACGGGCTACATCGCTGAAAATCTAAGCGCTATGGTCTATTATATTGATTTATTAAGCAGAGAAAGGACGTTAAGAGTACGTATGGGTGAGCGCGCTCGGCAGCTTTCCCTGGAACGTTTCAGTTTAGGGCGCTTACAAAGAGAAGTCAATCAGTTATATCAAAAACCACAGACATGTGCGGAGATTCAACTGTGAGTGAGAGTGGAACAATTGCGCGCGCTACTGTCGCAATTCTGACGTTTACCCTGTTATCAAGAATTCTCGGGCTGGGCAGGGAAGCAGCCATTGCTTACCGTTTTGGAGCAACGGCTGCTACAGATGCCTTTGTGGTTGCTTATACCATTCCCAATATCTTTTATCAGACAGTAGGCCTCGCGCTTGCCACAGTCATTGTACCTGTGTATTCCCAGTTTACGGCGGACGGGAGGCGTGATGAGGCCTGGCGGATCCTAAGCCTGGTTATCAATGCCGTGATAGTAACCATGAGTGCAGCAGTCTTAAT
>CAZYHL010000014.1:0-18527 GCA_964646795.1 uncultured Syntrophomonadaceae bacterium | reverse complement strand
CTGAAGAATACCTGGAGGTATTCTTTTCCCTTTCTAACAGGGGAGAAGCAAACAGAATAATTAGTTTTTTGCCCTACGGTGTCTGGGCGAAATACCTGACAAGGGGGTTGAGGACTTATGGCGGTTTTAGGTATTGATACGGCAACCATGGTTTGCAGTGTCGGCTTGGCTGCTAATAACCGCGTGCTGGGCGAATATTCCTTAAACAATAAACGTACCCATTCCCAAAAGCTGCTTCCCCTGATTGACCGGCTGTTAAAGGACAGCCGGATAGACTTAAAAGAACTCAAGGCCATTGCTGTTGCCAAAGGCCCCGGTTCTTTTACGGGGATAAGGATTGGCATGGCCACGGCAAAAGGGCTGGCCCAAGCTCTGGGAATACCGGCAATCGGCATTCCCACCCTTGATATCATTGCCGCCCAGTTTGTTTACACAGCTCCTCTTGTTTGCCCGATACTGGATGCCCGCAGGCATGAAGTTTATACAGCCATTTATAATAATGAGAGTACTGAGCCTCAAAGGCTTTCAGATTATTTGGCACTGCCCTTGGAAAGCCTCTTGGAGGTTCTGGCTGGTTTTAACAGCCCTAAAGGAGTGTTGTTTCCCGGCGATGCCCTGGAAGTATATGCTGATTACCTTAAAGACATGCTTAAGGACAGGTTTTTGCAGCTTCCACACCCGTATAGGCTCAACAGGGGCGGCCTCTGCGCCTGTTTAGGCGAAAAAGTTTTTTTAAAGGGGCGGTATCCTGATTTGTATACTTTGTCTCCTTTGTATGTAAGGCGGCCCGAGGCCGAAGTCAAATTATCTTTAAGAAAAGGGGGCAAGGGTTCGTGAGGGTGATGGACCTTTCGCCGGAAAAATGGGGGGGGTTACGTATCGGCAGGATGCTTCCCGAGGATATTGATGAAGTATATTCTCTGGAAACCCATTGTTTTCCCCAGCCCTGGTCCAAAGGCACTTTTACCAGCGAACTGGAGGAAAACCACCTGGCGGAATACCTGGTGTTAAGAGCCGGAAAGAGAATCCTCGGGTATACAGGTATGTGGATAATTCTTGATGAGGCTCACATAACTACACTGGCTGTAATGCCTGAGCTGAGGCGGCGGGGATTAGGGGAAAACCTCCTTAATGCGCTGATGCATATTGCCGCGAAAAAAGGAGTGGTAAAGTATACGCTGGAAGTGAGAGTCTCCAATTATCCAGCCAGAAGGCTATATGAAAAATGTGGTTTTATTGTTAAAGGCATCAGAAAAAAATACTACCGGGACGAGGATGCTTATATTATGTGGAAGGATTTGATTGAATGACTGAAAAGAACGCGGCAATTCTCGGTATCGAAACCAGCTGTGACGATACCTCGGTAGCCGTGGTAAGGAACGGCAAGACCATATTAGCCAACCTGGTGTCTTCTCAGGTTGATTTCCACCGCCGTTTCGGCGGTGTTGTTCCTGAAATAGCCTCCCGGCGTCATCTGGAGGCCCTAACGCCTTTAATTGATGAAGCTCTTACGCAAGCAGGCTTGGGGAAGAAAGAACTTCAAGCTGTCGCCGTAACCAATGGTCCCGGTTTGGTCGGGGCGTTGCTGGTAGGCGTTTCAAATGCCAAGGCTTTTGCTTACGGGCTTAATATCCCTCTGGTGCCGGTAAATCACGTTCTGGCCCATATCTACGCTAATTTCCTTGTCCATGACAACATCCCCTTCCCCTTGGTGGCTCTGGTGGTATCTGGCGGACACAGCAGCTTGCTTTACCTGGAAGACAGCCGCAATATTAAAATAATTGGCAGAACCTGTGATGATGCTGCGGGAGAAGTTTTTGACAAGATAGCCAGAGCTTTAAACCTGGGTTATCCGGGAGGACCTGTGATTCAAAAACTGGCGCAGACAGGGAATCCTGAAGCCGTCAGCTTTCCCCGGGCTTACCTTGACGAAAAACATTTGTTTGATTTTTCTTTCAGCGGCTTGAAATCCGCTGTTTTAAATTATATTAACCGTTACAACCGGCAGGAGGTCGACGGAAACGAGGCGGATATAGCAGCTAGTTTTCAGGCGGCGGTGGTGGAGGTCTTAGTGGCCAAGGCCATTGATGCGGCCGTAAGGTTGAAGGCGGCAGGAATTCTGCTGGCGGGCGGGGTTGCCGCCAATGATTCTCTCAGGCATTCCCTCGCCGCGGCAAGCGTCAAAAAACAGATCCCTTTTTATATGCCTCCCATCGGCTTGTGTACCGATAATGCAGCCATGGTAGCCGCTGCCGCTTATCCTCTTTATTGCGAGGGTGTCTCGGCTGCTTACGACTTGAACGCCGACCCTTCATTACAATTGTAAAGAAGAACAACCGGGTAAGTAATTATGTAAATAAACTGGGGATAATGTTGATAAAATGCCTTAAGCTTGTCTAATAAGCCTTTTTCTGTGGATAAATTTGTGGAAACTGTGGATTGACATAAATTTGAAAGGGCTAAACTACTATTATATGCGACCTGTTAAAAATTAGAACCTCAGAAAAATTAACATAATAACTTTGCATAATATTATGGGTATTTCGACAAAAAAAGGATTAACCTGAAAAAATTCTTCCGGAAATATTAGCAGTTCATGTCACTATTTGAACTTTACCGGTGTTTGCCTGCAAGAAGCACGAGTTAATAATTGCTCTAAGCTTACATATATTAACATGTAAGTATCCTGCATAAGGAGAGGTAATAATGTTGGGTGAAACAAAAAAGATTCATTTTATCGGTATTGGCGGCTATGGTATGAGCGCGCTGGCAAAAATACTGCTTCATAAGGGTTACCAAGTGAGCGGTTCAGATCTAAAAAGGACCGGGTTGACTGATTCCCTGATAAAACAGGGGGCGGTTATCTTTTGGGGTCACAAGGCGGAAAATGTGTCCGGAGCCGATCTGGTTGTTTATTCAACGGCAATTCCGGTTGATAACCCGGAGATTATGGCCTGTAAAACCTATAATATACCACTTTGGCACCGATCCGACCTGCTGGCCCGTTTTATAAACAAAGGCATCAGCATTGCCGTGGCTGGGACTCATGGTAAAACCACTACTACTTCCATGGCGGCCCTTATCCTGGAAAAGGGCGGGCTTGATCCTACCGCCATAGTAGGAGGGGAGGTGGCTAACTTTAAAAGCAACGCTCGGTTCGGAAGCAGCCCTTACCTGGTAGCCGAGGCATGCGAAAGCGATCATTCCTTTTTAAGGTACTACCCCGAAATTGCCATCCTTACGAATATAGAGGCGGATCACCTGGAATTCTATGAAGGCAGTTTTAATAAACTCCTTGATACTTATGCAGATTTCATCAAGCATGTTAAACCGGGAGGAACCGTTGTTTATTGTGCCGATGATGACCATGTGCAAAAAATCATGGCCGGTCATAAAGGCAGGAAGATAGCCTATGGCTTTAATGAGCTTGCTGATTATACCGTAGCTGCTTTAACTTCTGAAAGAGGGTGCTTCCGGTTTGACCTTTTGGAGAGGGGGCAGACCCTAGGCAGGATTACTTTGTATGCTCCGGGGAAGCATAATGTTGCCAACGCTTTGGCGGCCGCTGCTGTTGCCAGGCTGCTGGGAATCGGATTCGCCGATATCAGCAAAGCCCTGGCTTCCTTTCAGGGTGCCAAGAGGCGCTTTCAGGTAATAGGCGTTTCCGGGAATGTTACCGTAATAGATGATTATGCCCATCACCCCACGGAAGTTAAAGCTACCCTTGCGGCTGCGCAAGCATACACACAGGGAAGAGTAATAGCAGTTTTTCAACCTCACCGTTATACCCGCTTGCGTTTCTTTATGGATGAATTTGCATCTTCCTTTGCTGCTGCTGATAAGTTATTCCTGCTCGACGTTTATTCCGCTGGTGAGAAGGCCTTGCCCGGCATTACTGCGGCGGTTCTGCTGGAGAAAATTCAGGCTGGAGCAGAAGTGCCTGTTGCTTATTGCCGGACTAGGGAGCAAGTTTTAGAGTCGCTTAAAAAAGAAGCCCAGAAGGGGGATACTGTTGTTTTTATGGGAGCTGGAGATATAAGCGATACGGCTCGTGTTTATTATCAGGAAATTTCAGGAGGCCGGGAAGAAACCGATGTTTAATAAGCGTTTTAACCGGATTCTCGGCGTGCAAACTTTTTGCTGCTAAAAACTTATCACCGGATAAAAAAATGGCTTCCGCTTCAACCTTCGCCACACCCTAATAGGGGGAATTAGCGGTTGAAGGGGAGCCGTCTCTAAAATTAGAGGGACCTCCCGGGAGTAACCTGCCTAAGAATTGAGCAGAACCCGGCAACCTGTTTGTTTACCTTAATGTCAGATTTTAACTGCCGTACCGTAGGCCATCATTTCAGCCATACCGGAAGCTATCTGGGCGGACGAGAAGCGGACGCCGATGATAGCATTAGCCCCGAGACTGTTGGCTTCCTTGACCATATCTTCCAGGGCACTGTCCCTGGCACTGGAAAGTAGTTCCGCATACTGGCTGACCTCGCCTCCCACGAGATTTTTAAGGAGAGCCATAATATCCCTGCCGAGATGGGCGGCTTTTACCCGGCTGCCTTTGACGATTCCGAGCACTTCGTACTCAACCTTGAGATCTGTCGTGGTGATTAACATTTTAAACGCCTCCTTATTTTTAGAAGTCTTTATTGGAAAATAGGTTCATACCTGCCAGCAACAAGAAAATGTTCAGGACAAGCCCAATGAGGAGAGGCGGAAGTAAAGAATTTCCTAAAATATAGTATTCCGCTGCTCGCATCTGGTAAAAAATTGAGAATTGGCGGGAAACCGCAAAAAGTCCGGGCAGGGATAGAAGCACCCCTGCGGTTCCTGCCAGTACACCTGCCATGATAGGCTCCCTGTTAAAGGTGGAAATGAGACAGGCAAGTTGGTAATAGACGGCTATCCACATAAGGCTGACAGTTAAAGCGGCGAAGAATTTGCCCCATGCGGCAGTATAGCCCATGATGTGCGAAACCAGCCAAAAAGCGATTGTACCTGCGCTGAAAATGAAGACCAGAACCAGCAGCCCGGCTGTTATTTTGGCCAGGTAGCCAAGCTGCCTGGTGACGGGACGGGTGAGGTAGAAGCTCATGGTCCTTTTGCTGACTTCGCCGGCAAATTGGGAAGCCGCAATAATTATGACGAAAAGAGCGGCCAGCTGGAACAGATTTTTGGCATGCCATTGAGACCAGACATAGAGCGAGTAATCCCCAAAGATAGACAACAATTCCCGGGTCAGGTCGTATTTAACCAACATTTCCATCAGTTCCCGGGGGAGGTCTTCCACCAGATGCCCGAAGTAATGAAAGCTTACAACCGTGATTACGGCAATACTGATATTCAGCAGCAAACCCGTGAGGATAAACCAGCGCAGCTGCTGCAATTCCTTTTTGATAAGGTTTTTAGCCATCATTTCTCTTCCCTCCCCGAATAATCATAAAAAAGATCCTCTAAATTGCGATGGTAAATATCCAGAACATAGTGGGGATACTTGGAGCAGGCTTCGTAGATAGCATCGAAGTTTTTTTCCACAGCTATTAAAAAACCGAAACTGCCTTCCCTCTGGAAATTTTTAATGCCGGGCATTTGCAAAAGTTCCGGGGGCGGTTCCTTTTGAAAAACGACACGGATAGTCTTTTCTTCCTGCTTGAGCTGTTCCATGGGGACTATCTTTTTTAGCACCCCTGCATGGATAAAAGCGATTCTGTCCGATATGCGCTCCAGCTCCTCGAGGTAGTGGGAAGAAATAAGGATGGTGCGTCCCTCCGGACCGATAAATTCTTCCAAGATTAGGTTGATAAAATCAATGCGTTTAAGGGGATCCAATCCTTCCAAGGGCTCGTCGAGAATAAGAAGCCTGGGAGCGGCTACCAGGGCAAGGACCAGGGCCAGCTGCGTCTTCATGCCCCGGGAAAAGGTTTTAATTTTCTCCCGACGGGGTAAATTAAACCGTGACAGCAGAGCCTCGCACTTTTCTTTATCCCAATCCGGGTAGAAGCCGCTGTTGAACTTAATGATTTCCGCCGCAGACATGAAGTCGTACAGGTTTGGCTCTTCCGCTATATACCCCAGCTCACGTCTTTCAATTTGAGTGAGGGCTTCCCTATTTTTGCCAAAAAGCTTAATGGAGCCTGAAGCAGGTCGCAACAACCCCATGATTGATTTAATCAGGGTTGTTTTGCCGGAACCGTTTGGACCGACCAAGCCCAGTATTTCACCTTTCTCCAGGCTTAAGGTTATGCCGTTCAGGGCTTTCTTAGAACCGAAATTTTTATGTAAATTTTTAATGCTGAGGACACTATTATTCATCCCTCGAACCTCCTTTCTGCTCTTCCAGACCGTTGGCAAACAATTCCTTCAACCGGGCAGTGGTAATGCCCAACTGTTGGGCTTCCTGAATCAGTTCAGAAAGCTGAGTGATTATAATCTTTTCTTTGTGAGCCGGATTGGCAACAATGTTAGCAGCAATAAAAGTACCCCGTCCTTGCTGACTTGTTATCAAGCCGCGGCCTTCCAGTTCCCTGTAGGCACGGGCAACGGTATTGGGGTTTACCGTCAGTTCCAAGGCCAGCTCTCTCACGGTCGGCAGCTGTTCCCCGGGAGTTAAGATATTGGCCGCCGCTCCTTTTTCAATCTGTTGAATTAGCTGCAGGTAAATGGGGACACCGCTGTGGTAATTGATTAAAAATTTCATTAGCTCCTCCGCCAGAAATGTGCATTGTATTAATACTATAGACAATTTTATTTTACCTTATTCGGATTTATTTGTAAAGGATTTATTTTAAGGATAAAATATAATTACAGGGCAGGAGCAAGGAAAGGAGAGTATTGGTTGAAGCGTTTTTTCTTATTATTGCTAGTAGTGTTTATAACGGTTGCTTCTTTTGGATGCGGCAGCAAAACCGAGTTGCCGCCGCTGGAAGGGGAACTAACCGATTTGGCCGAAGCGTTTTTTGCTTGTTTAGTGGCGGAAGATTACGCCGGGGCAGTAGCTTATTTTGATTCAGCCATGAAAAAGGCTATGCCGGCGGCTAAATTGAAGGAAACCTGGGAGAACTTGCAGAGTCAGGCCGGCCCATATTTACGGGAAGCAGGCAAGCGAGAGGATACTATTGAGGGTTATGATGTAGTTTATATTACTGGTGTATTCCAAGCCGCGCAGATTGATATCCGCTTAGTATTTAATCAAGCAAAAAGAATAACGGGGTTATGGTTCCTGTCGGCGGAAGACGGCAAGAGTTATACGCCGCCCGCTTATTCCGATAAAAACAAGTTTACCGACCAATCTGTAGTTGTTGGTGCTCCAGGCTGGGAATTGCCCGGGACTTTAACTGTTCCGGCAGGGCCGGGACCTTATCCGGCCGTTGTTTTGGTTCACGGCTCCGGGCCTAACGACAGGGACGAAAGTATCGGTCCCAACAAGCCTTTCCGGGATTTGGCCGAAGGGCTTGCCACCCGGGGTATTGCGGTGCTGCGTTATGAAAAGCGCACAAAAGAACACGCTGCCAGGATGGCGAAGGAGGAGGCTTTGACGGTATGGGAAGAAACAATCAATGACGCCTTGTCTGCCGTTACTGCCATTAAAAGCAATGACCTGATTGACCCTTCCCGAATCTATGTCCTCGGACATAGCCTGGGCGGCATGCTGGCACCGCGTATCGGCGCCGGGGTGCAAGGGCTTGCCGGTTTAGTTGTCCTGGCAGGTCCTGGCCGGCCTCTGGAGGATCTTGTCAGCGAGCAGTATAATTACCTGGCAAATTTAGATGGTTTTATCTCTGCCGCAGAGGAAGCGGAGCTTATGAGGCTGGAAGCACAGTCAGCCAGGGTTAAAGATGCCGGTCTTTCCGAGAAGACTACTTCTTCCGACTTGCCTTTAGGACTTCCGGCCTCTTACTGGCTGGATTTAAGAGACTACAAGGCGCCGCAGGCAGCAAAAGAGTTAACTTTGCCTCTTATGGTTCTCCAGGGGGAACGTGACTATCAGGTTACGATGGAAGACTTTGCTGTTTGGCATGAGGTACTGTCCGCCCGGCCTGACGTTACTTGCAAGTCATACCCCTCATTAAATCATTTATTCATGGAAGGGGAGGGTCTTAGCACTCCCGGGGAATATTTGCTGCTGTCCCATGTTGCCGAGGAAGTGATAGAGGATATTGCAGGCTGGCTTTCAGCCAAGTAAGTGGAATTTACCGCATCTATCGCCTGGAAGGATATTTGCTTCCGGTGTAAAAACGGAGCATTACTTTTCAAAGGAGAAGAAATATAAGCCGGCTGTTAAAAAGAGGGTGCCAAAACCGGTTAAAACCATAAAAGGCGTTGTTATTTGGGAAAACCCGCCTCCTCTGAGGATAAGGTCCGTAAAACCCTGCATGGCCCAGCCAGAAGGAACCAACTTTGCTATCGTCTGCATATAGGCGGGTAAAACTTCTATAGGCCACCAGCTTCCACCCAGCATGGACATGATAACTACCGACATAACTCCAAAGGATTCCGCCTGGCTGTAGGTGCGGGACAGGGAAGAAAGCATCAGGCCGAAACCGGTGGAAGCATAGCTTAGAGCGCTAACCAGCAACAGTACCGCCGCCGGATTTTGGCCCCAGTTAACGTTAAAAAAGTATTGACCTGCAGTGATAAGCAGCAGCATCTGTAAGGTACCGCCGGCCATCAAACCGAGCAGTTTCCCCGCCATAAATTCAACCCGCCTGACCGGGGCTGCCAGGATGCGCGCCAGAGTTCCTTTCTGACGTTCCTCCAGGAGAGACGAAGCTCCGGCCGCAATAACCGTCATCATGCCGAACATAACGACATAACCGGGGGAAGACTGCTGGTAACCCGTCGGCAGCTTTTGCTCTTCACGGACCGCTGCTTTTTCTGTTACAACCATTACGGGCGGCGAGGGGCGCCATATTTCCGCCGCTGTTTCAAAGGCTTCCGGCCAGGGGGCGCCCAGGAGTGTTTCTGCCATTAGGGCTGCGCCGGCATTGGCCTTAAGGCGGAACAAAATGTTGGTTACAAGTTGTTCAATGATGCGGCTGTACTCTTTATAGTCGGCTTCCAGGATGATGATTTCCGCAGGGTTGTTGCGGCGGAGGTTTTCCATAAAACCCGAATTGATAATGACGGCTGCCGCAACTGCCTTTGTTTTTACCAGTTCCCTGGCCCTTGCTTCATCCATAAGCGTGGGCTCGGTGTTTCCGGTTTTCAGTAATTCCTTTAAATAGTGGGAAAGCTCCGAATCATCCAGATCCACCACGGCCAGGCTTATTATCTTTGCTCCTTGGGAGCTGCCGCCGAAGCTAAGGCCGGTTATGATTGTTAAAGCCAGAGGGAGAGCCAGCAAGAGTAAAAAGGCTGTTTTATCCTTGGCAAGGAGTTTTAGGTGATTGAGGGCGATATGGAGGATGTTCATCATAATTATTCAACCTTCCTGAACAAGCGGCGGGAGGCCAGGAGGCAAAAAATTATACCGGCTGCCGCTAAAACTATTGTTTGGGGGAGAATATCGACCGGGCCGGCTCCGTCAAACATTAATTTCAAAAAACCTTCTATGGCCCAGCCGTTTATAGTAACTTTAGTAAGGGATTGCATCCAGGCCGGCATCGCAAAAGTCGGAAACATGGAGCCCCCTAAAGCCGCCATGGATAGAACCATAAAGGTGCTGAAGGCGGAAGCGCTTTCGGCAGTTTTCGAAGCGGCAGCGATAAATAGGCTTAATCCAGCCGCCGCCAAGACAGCTCCGCAGGTCAGCAGTGCCGCTCCTATGGGATTGCCCCAATTAACCTTGAAGAAAAAATGGGAAGCTGCGATGATTAAGGAAAATTGCAGCAATCCCATCAGAAATATGCCCAGAACCTTGCCTCCGATGATGCGCAAGCGGGAAACCGGGGCTGTAAGCATACGCGCCAGAGTTTTATGCCGGCGTTCCTGAAGCAAAAGATTGGCTCCGTAATTCACCGTGAATAAAAGGTACATTACGCCTGTCCCGGCGGCGTAGTAGTCCATAGCCCGCGGGTCAGACACGGAAGGTTCCGCTGTGAACCCTTGATAATAAGCAGCATTTATCTTTATCGAAGCGAGGACTTCATCAACCCGGGACAGATCGGGAGGGGAAAGGAGCAGCTGCTGCGCCGCAGCTGTTTTCGCCAGGGTCTGGAAAACAACCTGACGGCTTGAAACTTCTGCCGCAAAGCGTTCAGCGACGGATGCCACTATTTGCGCCCGGACATGGCTGCCCGGATCGGTGAAGAGTTCAATGCTGGTTTTACCTCCAGCCGCTGCCTCGTTGCTGAAATCGGCGGGTATATGGATTAAGGCTGCGGCTTTGCCTTTTTGAACCTGTTCCCGGGCTTCCGCAGCAGACGTAGTCTCCTTGAGGTTGAAACGCTCTGCTAGTTCAGGCAACGCAAAGACCTCGTCAAAAAGCAGCCTGCCCAAGGTTCCTTCATCTTCGTTAAGGTAGTAAAGAAGCGAAGGAGGCGTGCTGCTGTTCCACAAAGAACCAAGGGATAAACCCAGAATCAGGGTTAAGACCAAAGGGGTGGCTATAAGGGTCGCTAAAGCCTTTTTGTCTTTTAAGAGAATCAAGATGTCTTTAAGCGCAATCCTTAAAAGGGTCATGGCAGAAACTCCTTTAATTTCGTAGCTTCCGGCCTGTCAATTGCAGAAAAACAGTTTCCAGGTTGGGTTTTTCCACGTTTATGGCAGTAATCTGAAGCCCTTCCCCGGTCACGGCGGCAAATAAAGGGGATAAGGCCTTATTGCTGTCGGTGACAGTGGCTATAATGGTTGTTTCTGTGCAAGATACAGCCGTGACAGCAGGCACTGTTTTGATTCTATCCAGGTTTTTTAACGCTTTGTTGGTTTCCAGTTTCAGTAAGGTGCTTTCTCCTATTAACCGGATCAATTCCGGGAAGGAACCGGCAGCGATAATTTTGCCCATGTCCATAATAGTGATAAACTGGCAGAGTTCCTCGACCTCTTCCATATAATGGCTGGAAAAAATTACTGTCATGCCGATGCGGTTTAATTTCTTAATCGTATCGAGAATGCTTCGCCTGGATTGAGGATCCACGCCAACAGTAGGTTCGTCCAGAATCAACAAGTCAGGATTATGAAGGAGTCCGGCGGCTATGTTGATTCGTCTTTTCATGCCGCCGGAGTATTTTTCTATCCTTTCATCCGCACGCGCCGCTAGGCCCACAGTTTCCAAAGTCTCTGCCACCGTCCGCCGCAGTGTTTTAGAGGGGAGACGATACAGCCTGCCCCAAAACATAAGGTTTTCCCGGGCGGTCAAAGAGGGGTAGAGGGCTATTTCCTGGGGCACTATCCCCATTAAACCCTTGGCTTTGATAGGTTCCCGAAGCACGTTGTACCCGCCTACGATTATTTCCCCAGAATCGGGGGGGAAAAGCCCGCTTAGCAAAGAAACCGTGGTGGATTTACCTGCGCCGTTTGGGCCTAACAAGCCGAAAATAATACCTTTGGGGATCTCGAAAGAAATACCGTTGACAGCTTTACGGCCGTTATACTGTTTTACTAACTTTGAAACCTTAACAAAAGGGGAAGCCACAGTTAACACCTCTTGAGAATCAAATAAATTTTAAAGTATTATTCAACAATCTATTTAAAAAACCTTTTCTTGTCTAATTATTACACACGTCAGACGTTCTAAAACTATTGACCCCGAAATCTTAATCGGATAAACTGTAAAGACAGTAATATTAAGCGGTTTCTATGAGAGGAGTCAGCCTTTGAGTTACCTGGTAAAAGCTTCGAAATCTTTGTACTACAGCCTATCAGGTCCGGCAGACGCACCCGCTGTCGTCTTTACGCACGGGGCAGGTTTAAACCATCGCATGTTTGATGAACAGGTAGCAGCGTTAAAGAATGACTATCGGGTCTTGGTTTGGGATATACCTGGCCATGGCTTGTCGAGTCCGCTTGAGGAAGAATTTTCCTTTATTAATGCTGCTGTGGATTTAATTGATATCCTAAACGAGGAGCAAATAAAAGAAGCGGTGCTGGTGGGGCATTCCCTGGGCGGCTATATAGCCCAGATTGCGGCGGCTCTTTACGCAAACCGTATCAGTGCCCTGGTGATGATTGGCAGCACGCCTCTTAACAGGCAGATAGGGAGTATGCCCGCGGGTCTGCTTAAGCTAGTTGTGAATCTGATATCCCTATTTCCCGCCGGGATGCTTTGGCCTTTCTTTGCACAAAAAACAGCCCTTAGGCCGGAAGTAAGACAGTATGCCAAGGACAGTTTTTTATCTGTGGGCAAAAGCCGGTTTGGCAATGTCTGGCGAGGGGTGGCTAGCGTTACCAGCGCGGGCATACCGTCTTTTAGTTTTAAACCTCTGCTGATTACCCACGGAGAACAGGATTTTTTCGGCATTATCCGCAGGGATTCCCTCCTCTGGCACAGGCAGGTGCCGGGAAGCAGGTATGCGGTTATCCCGGCGGCCGGACATAATGCGAATCAGGACAATCCCGCAGCCTTTAACCGTGAACTGCGCTCTTTCCTGGTCAGTGTCGCTTCTGAAGGAGCTCATGCTTTAAGTGAAGCTGACCGTTAATTATGCCTGGATAAGGTTGGACGCTTAAGACCGTTTGTCTGCCTCCCTGCTTTTTCCTTTCTCCTTTTCCCGGGGCCGCATTGTTTCGCAGCAGGTTTTTGCTGAAGTATTTGCCGCTGCCCGTTTCATTTTTCTTCCGGGGCCGGAACCGGGTTCTGCTGCAAATTCTGTGAGGAAATCTGCTGCAGTATCACCGGACATGTTATTTTCAATCTTGATGGCATCGGCATTGCACCTGTTTTCATTTTCCCAAAAAACACAGCTGTCAACGGAGCATTTTACTTTTGTCATAATATCATTCCTTTCTTGGTTTATGTTTAATATAACCTGCGTCAGACAGCTTTATTCAGTACGGCCCACCTTGACGAAAGCTTCAAAATGCTCCAGGAACGAGGGATTCATTAACAAAAATTTGGTAAGCAAGGATATTTGACTGTAGGTTTCTGCGCTGATATTATGTTCTATTTTTTCCGTATCCTCCAGGAGGTATTTTCGCACACCGATCAGATTAAGGAATTTCTCTATGGTTTCATGGCGTTTAAGCAGATAACAGCCTGTTTCGCTGCCAAGGCCGGTAAATTTAATAACTCCATATTTTTCATATTTAAAAAACCCCATATCGGCAAGCTTTTGGATCATTTTAGTGGCAGACGGCGGCTGGACGTTCAAAGCTTCCGCCAGGTCGCTTATCCTGGCAAAACCCTTACACAAGCTCAGCCGGTAAGCCATTTCCAGATAATCCTCCATACTGGGGGTAAGCACGTTTTCGGCTTGTTTCAGCAGTTCGTACCCCCGGACAGTATAAAATTCTTTATCAACTCCAGCCATGTTTCAAACCTTTCCCTATGTAATACTTTTAACTCCCGTATGTTTTCTTTCTTAAACCAATCCCAACAGCCTGAAGGATTGGGTGACCAGAAAGCAAAGGATTATCCCGGTTAAAGCAGGAACCAAAAATGAGATGAAAGTCCACTTCATGCTTTGTGTTTCCTTTCGGATTGTCAGCAGGGTTGTGCCGCAAGGCCAATGGTTTAGCGTAAAGAGCATGGTACACAAAGCTGTAAGCCAGGTCCAACCGTTTTCGAGCAATAGTTGCCTTAATATTTCAAGGTTTTCAAGTTCAAGCATGGTTCCTTTGGACATATAGCTCATGACCAGGAGCGGAATGACGATTTCATTTGCCGGCATGCCGAGTATAAAAGCCATGAGAATATAACCATCCAGTCCCAGCAAGACGGCGAAGGGGTCAAGAAAGCCGGCACAATGATTTAAAAGGCTGGTGCCGTAAATATTAATATTGGCCGCAAGCCAGATAAGGAGTCCGGACGGGGCTGCCACCAGAATCGCTCTGCCAAGG
The DNA here is from genome assembly GCA_964646795.1 of uncultured Syntrophomonadaceae bacterium. Taxonomy (GTDB): domain Bacteria; phylum Bacillota; class Dethiobacteria; order PWVN01; family PWVN01; genus CAZYHL01. The sequence goes on along the minus strand of CAZYHL010000014.1, from coordinate 4,592 downwards.
ACAAACAATGTCCGGTCAAGGACGGAACGGATGATAATGCGTCCGAATTGCGGTTTTCTATATGGGGGCAGTTCCAGGGTAAAGGAAGAAGGAAGTCCCTTGAGTACTGTCTGGGAGAGAATTTTTGATAGAAGCAGGGTTAGTATAATGCCTAAAACAACCGTTGCAAGAATACCCAGAGCTGCTAAAGCGTTTTGGAGGGGTCCTAAGCTGCGGGAGGCGATAAAAGCTGAAGCCAGGGCGATAAGAATAGGAAAACGTCCGTTGCAGGGAACAAAATTGTTGGTGATAATGGCAATGAGTCTTTCCCTGGGAGAATCGATAATGCGGCAGGAGATGACTCCGGCGGCGTTGCAGCCGAAGCCCATGCACATAGTGAGGGCTTGCTTGCCGTGGGCAGAGGACCGCTTAAAAAAATTATCAAGATTAAAAGCAACACGGGGCAGATAGCCCAGGTCTTCTAGCAAGGTAAAGAGAGGAAAGAAGATGGCCATTGGCGGCAGCATAACGGAGATGACCCAACCCAGAGTTTTAAACATCCCCAGGACGATAATGCCGTGAAGCCAGGCAGGCGCGTTTAAGGCCGAGAATATGTTCGTTAAGCCCTGTTCCAGATAGTCAAAACCGGAAGCTAATATTGCCGAGGGAACGTTTATCCCTTGAATGGTAAGCCAAAAGATTAACCCCAAGACAGCCAGCATGATGGGAATACCCCAGTTTTTTGAAGTAAGGACGTTGTCTATTTTCCGATCCCAGGCGTTATACTGCGGGTTTTCATAAACCACTGCTCCGGAGCTGATGTTTTCAGCCTCCTTAAAGATGCTTCCCACGATAAGCTCTCTTAAACTGTCTCCCGACGGGGTGTTTAATATTTCAGCAGTTGAAAAAGCTTGTTTCATCTCCGGGTCTTTAAGCGGGTCAAACCCTAAAAAGTTGTTGAGGGAGCGAATCATATTTTCATTGTTATCCAACAAACGCAGGGCCGTCCAGCGGGCATTAATTTTTCCTTTAAGCTTTTTATCCAGGGGGAGCACAAGCAGGCTGAGGATTTCCTCTACCGGCTGGGGGTAACTAATCGTAAGGGGGATGTTAGCAATTATATTTTCAGCCGTTTGAGCAATAGCGGCTTTCAACTCCAAAAGCCCCCGGCCTTCTCTGGCGTTGGTTCCTACTACAGGAACACCGAGGCGGCGGGCAATTTGAGCCAAATCAAGTTTAATCTTTTTCCTTTCAGCTTCATCTATTAGATTTACACAGATTACAACATTACCCGTTATTTCAAGAATTTGCAGCGCCAGATTTAAGTTTCTTTCCATGCAGGTGGCGTCCAGTACGACCACGGTCACGCTGGGTTTGCCGAAACAGATAAAATCACGGGCGATTTCTTCTTCCACGGAGTTTGCCAAAAGTGAATAAGTCCCCGGAAGATCAATAACTACATAATGGCTGTCTTGGTAAGAATATTCCCCTTGGGCATTCGTTACCGTTTTGCCGGGCCAATTGCCCGTATGCTGTTTAAGCCCCGTCAAGCTGTTGAATACCGTGCTTTTCCCTGTATTGGGGTTGCCGGCCAAGGCAATGACGATATCCCGGGGGGATTTTTTTTTGATTTCATAAATTTCTGTGAGGGAATTGAAACCTGTTGATTTATGTGTTAAGCCCATTAAAATCCTCCATTATATCATTTCCACAAAAATACCGGCGGCTTCCTCCGAACGAAGAGCGATTACTGCCCCCCGGAATTGATAGGCGGTAGGATCTCCCGAAGGGCTTCGCCGCAATGCTTCCACAAGCGTATTATTTATGAGCCCTAAATCCAGCATCCTCCGGCGCAGAGGATCAAGGGCAACCAAGGCCTTTACCCTGCCAAAACTCCCTGTAGGTAATAGGTTAAGGGATATTACTTTTCCCATCTTCCGCAGACCTCCTTTAAAGCAAAAACAAATATTAACTGTAGAGTATGTAACGCGGCAAGGTAGCGGGTTATATGAAAAACAAGTTTTTCCCGCGGTTAAATCGACTGATGTATTATATGACCAGAAGGAATTAAGGTGTTTGTCCCGGCCGGCTAGCTTTTGCTTGTTTGTGCAATTGGGAAACATTCAAGCGGTTGCATAATCAGAAGCATTAAACGCCTGAATCAAATTAAATGTGAGAGTCGTCCATGGAAGAAGAGCAGTAAAACCCCTTGCGTAGAAAAACAATGTAAGCAAAGAAAAACGCAAGCGGATTTTAGCCCCGGCTGTGAACAAACACGGAGCAGAAGGTTTCCCAATGCTTTTGCATACGCAAATTGGCCTGACCTGAAGTATGGATACGGAGGCGTGTTTGCCACTTGGAAACCCTTGAGCCGGGAATTCTAAGTCTGCGAGAAGCAGGAAACACGCCCGTTAAGCTCGGGGGAGGCTGCCGGCTGTCGGTAAAGGGGAAAGCGAGTTAATAACCTAGGGTTAAATATTTGCCTGGATCTCGAGAAACGCCTTGAAAAGATCGCTTTCATATGCTTCTATAGTTCCGGCGTCACAATGGGCTGCCAACTGCTGATCCAGGGGAATCCGGGCTATCAAAGGGATAGAGGCGGCTGCCGCTGCTTCCTCGGCCTTGCTGGAACCGAAAACATCTGCTTTTTCCCGGCAATGCGGGCAGATGAAGCCGCTCATGTTTTCCACCAGTCCCAGAATCGGCACTTTCATCACAGCAGCCATTTTAAGGGCCTTTTTAACGACCATCAAGGCTAGTTCCTGAGGGGAGCTTACCATAATCAGGCCGTCCAGCTCGATAAGCTGCATTACTGTCAGGGGTGCATCGGCCGTACCGGGCGGCAGGTCAATAAAAAGATAGTCCAGCTCGCCCCACTTAACCTCTTCCCAGAACTGCTTAACGGCGCCGCCAATCAAGGGACCCCGCCAGATTACCGGGTCTTCTTCGTTGTCGAGAAGCAGGTTTAAGGACATGATTTTTATTCCCAGCGGACTTAACGCCGGTGAGAAACCGTTTTTTCCGCGGCCCGCTTTTAACCCGAACATTTTTGGAATACTAGGGCCTGTTATATCGGCGTCAAGAATACCGATCCGGAATCCGGCTTTTCTTGCCCCCGCCGCCAGTAAAGCCGTAACGGACGATTTGCCGACCCCGCCTTTGCCGCTCATTACAGCAATAACATGTTTAATTTCGGGACGGATTATTTTATTTAACCCACCCGTTTCTCTCTGTTTTTTTGTGTTCAAAAAAAACGCCTCCTATTTATGTTATCAGAAATCCTTTTCAGGCAACCTTTTCGTTTGGATTATAAACCTATTTATGGTCATATGTCAATAAAATTGTCCGGCTAGAGCCAGACGATTTGTTAAAATTTTTATGTATATATTATTGACATATGACCAATATAGTATTAAAATAAATTATGAGCATATGCTAACAACATGGATAAACGAAAAATTTTAGGAGGTCATTGGTTATGAAAATAGCTGTTTCAGCGCTAGGGGATACCTTGGAAGGCAGCTTGGACCCGAGATTCGGAAGGGCACAATATTTCATAATTACAGATCTCGGTCAGGCGGATATTGATGTTACCGTCATCAACAATGCCGCTTCGCTTCCGGCAGGGGGGGCGGGAATTGCCACGGCCCAGCTTTTGGCGGATAACGATGTGAAGGCTGTTATTACCGGGAATGTGGGACCCAATGCCATGAATGTACTTAAGGCGGCAGGGTTTGAAATTTACAAGGGAACCGCCGCAACCGTCGGGGAAAATATTGAGAAGTTTAAGCAAGGTTCTCTGGAAAAGATTGTTGATACGGTCTCGCCGCATTCCGGCATGGGGTTCGGGGCAGGGCGAGGAAAATGAGGATTGCGGTTTTAAGCGGCAAGGGAGGTACAGGGAAAACTACTGTTGCCGGCAGCCTGGTATCCTCTTTAGAGGAAAGCCGTTATGTCGATTGTGATGTGGAAGAACCAAACGGCGCCATATTTTTTAAACCTGTCCTCTGCAAAGTCATTCCTGTTCAAGTCCTTGTTCCTGCCGTAGACGAGGAAAGATGCGCCGGCTGCGGCGCCTGCGCCCGGGCCTGCCAGTTTAATGCTCTGGCCGTTGTCAAGAAAAAGGTGCTGACTTTTCCGGAGCTTTGCCACCATTGCGGTGCCTGTCGTATAGCCTGCCCAAAGGATGCTATCCGGGAAGTTGCAAGAACAATCGGGGTTATTGAAACGAATGCTGACTTGACCTTTATGCAAGGACGGCTTTCCGTCGGTGAACCCATAGGTATTCCTGTTCTAAAGGAACTTAAAAAAAGGATAGCAGACGACGTCCCGGTAGTCCTGGATTGTCCCCCGGGCACTTCCTGCAGCGTAGTCCAGGCCATTGAAGATTGTGATTATTGTCTTTTAGTTACCGAACCCACGCCTTTCGGTCTGCATGATTTGGAACTGGCCGTTAAATTGGTTGAACTGATGGAGATTCCTTGCGGTGTTGTCATCAATAAAGCTTCCGATACAGACAAAAGCGTGCAGGCATATTGCACTAAAAAGGGTATTGAGGTGTTGATGGAGATACCTTTCTCCCAGAATATTGCCCGGGCTTACTCCAAGGGGAT
>CAZYHL010000013.1:0-18704 GCA_964646795.1 uncultured Syntrophomonadaceae bacterium | reverse complement strand
GAAACCAATGCAGGAAACTATTAAGTTTCCTGTTTTTTAATGTCCTCAATTTTTTTTATGTACATATCGGTAAGGGAATCGGCAACCTCGGCGGAATAACCTTCGCTGTAAACCTGATAATATGGCTTTTCCGGGTCGGGCAGCACCAAAGCCCAGCCTTCGGGATAATGCACCTTAATGCCGTCCAGCAGTTCAACCCTGTCGTTGCCGGTTTCTTCAATGAGGCGGCGCATTACTCTGCCCTTGTCTTTCCAGGCGCAGGGAATCATTTTTTTCCTCAGGTAATAAGCGGGAATCATCTCCACCAATTCTCCCAGACTTGCCCGCCTGAGAGCGGCATACTCGAGAATATAGACAAAGGAGGACAGGGCGTCGAAGGATAAAAGAAACTGGGACGGCTCAACCGCTTCCATCAGGACGGCAGGAGAGGTTTTAGTGCGAAATACTTCACCCTCATAAAGGCCTGCCAGTTTATCGATAGCTGAAGGTGTCGTTACCGGAACCGCCACCCTGCCGCCCTTGCCTTTCTGAAACAGGAGCAGGGAGATAAATAAAGTAAACATTTCTTCCGCAACCAGGGATCCCCTTTCATCAAAAAAAGCAAGACTCTCGGCGTTGTCATCCATAAAAAATGCCGCCTGGGAACGAGTCGCCTTCATTGTTTCCATAATGCTTTCCTTTGACTCCGCCAATTCCGCTAAACTCTTAATCTTGCCGTCGGGCGGGGAAAGGGTAATGACCTGGCAGTACAATTCCCGGAGCAGGGGCATAAAGTTCACATAAAGGTATGGGGAAGGGTAAAGCCACAAGAGGCGGAAACCGTGCTCTCGAAAGCTTTCCTTGTTGACGGAAGCGGCAATCTTGTTGAAATAGAGAGACGTGATATCGGGAGCTTTGACAATGATACCCACATCGCTCCCCCTTATCCTGCGAAAATCTTCCCGAAAAAAAGCCTGTTCGATTTTTCTTTCCCAATTCTTGGTTAGATTAAAGCCTCGCTCATCAAAAACTTTGATTTTACTTAAGCAAGCCTCTTCGCTGACAACCTGGACGTGAATCCCCCCCCGGGCTTTAAGCTCCGTCACGGCCCAACGGGTCACGGGGGTAACCACCAGGCCTAAGTCCAAAACTCTGACGCCTGCGGAAGTAAGCCCCGCCGCGATAGCTTCCTTAATCATGCCGGAAGCATGCCAGGAGTCTCCGCCCAGCACTATAGGCTCCCCTTCGCCTACCAGCGAACCGTAAGCAGCTCCCAGTTTTGCGCCCATTTCCGGCGTCAGCTCCAGGTTTACGGTGCCGCCGATGCCATCGCTGCCGAAGAGGCTGTTGCCGGCCCGGGTACCCCAGACGAGGCTGCTATTAAGGAAGGTACCCCCTTCCACCCGTTTAGCGGGCCAAATCTTGATATTAGGTTTGATGCGGCAGCTTTCTTCAATAATAGTATTATCGCCTACCACAACACCTTCGTAGAGGGCGGAATAATCGTTGACCTGAACCCCGCGGCACAACACGGAACCTCTTATTTCCGTCCTTTTTCCCAAATAACAGCCTTTCCAGGTTATGGTTCGCTTGAGGGAAGAATCGGTTTCCACCAGGGTATTGTTGCCTAAAACAGTATAATCCTTCACTACGGCGCCCTTGCGCACCCGGCAGCCGTCACCGAGAAAAACGGGCCCCTCCACCCGGGCGCCCTTTTCGATTTCCACTCCCCGGCCCACCCAGACGCCTTCGGCCCGTTCCTCTTTTTTAATTTCAATTTTGACCCGTCCGTCTAAAACGTCTTTATGGGCCTGCCTGTACTGGGTTAGAGTACCGATATCGCACCAGTAGCCCGAGCTGGTTAAACCGAAAAGGCTTTCCTTTTCTCCCATGAGCAGCGGGAAAAGATCTTTGCTGAAATCGAACTTGACTCCCCGGTCAAAAAAACGGAAGACCCGGGGTTCTAAAACATAAATACCTGTGTTTACGGTATCGCTGAACACTTCGTTCCAGTCCGGCTTCTCCAGAAAACGAACAATTCTGTTAGCTTCGTCGGTGATTACCACGCCGTATTCCAGGGGGGTCTCCTGCCTCGTAAGAACGATGGTGGCAATTCCCTGCTTCCGACAATGAAATTCCATAATACTTTCAAGATTAAAATCCGTCAGGGCGTCCCCGCTAATGACCAGGAAGGTTTCATCCAGAAAGGCTTCGGCGTTTTTAACGCTGCCTGCTGTACCAAGGGGGGTGTCTTCGGTATAATACTCGAGGTTCACGCCGAAATCCCTGCCGTCCCTGAAATAATGCCGGATTTGCTCGGGAAGATACTGCAGCGTCACGGCGATATCTTTGAAATTATGCCTGCGCAATAAATTAATTATATGCTCCATAATAGGTATATTCAGCACCGGTACCATCGGTTTAGGCCGGTCACACGTCAGAGGTCTTAAACGGGCTCCTTCGCCCCCGGCCAGAATAACTGCTTTCAAAAAAATACCCCTCCTTTTTTTGCTTAGATTATGTCTGCTTGAGGATAATATTTTAAAACCTCTGTTTATTATAACCAGCTTGCCGAAGCCTTATAGCAATAAAAAAAACAGGGCTTGGCCCTGTTTTCCGCGGCTTAGCAAATCAAAATTTTGCGATTATTAATTATTCTCATAATTACCTTTCCGGCTGTCTTTCCTCTTTAATGATGCCGTGCATTCTTTTTACCTGCAGGCAAAAAGCCTCCAGTTTCGCTTCGATAACGGGGGTAAAAGGGTTGCCGTCAGCCTCCAGGGAGAGAAAGGGAAGGTTCGTCCTGGCCAATATCCGGTTCTTTATACCGTCCAAAGGCTCCGGTTCATTCAGCCGCTTATTGATGATAGCCTCGGCCAACCGGCCGGGCATACAGCCAAAAGGCCCGATGGCTATGACTCCCGCCGCCCGCTCGATTATTTCGGTTAAGGCAGCTCCCACCGTCAGGATAGCCTCTCCCGTTAACCTCGGTGAAATATGGGCGGCAGCCTCTCCGAGCAGCTCCTCTACGTCCAGCAGCTGGTACTCGTACAGCCCGGAAGCAGCCAGAATTTTTTTAATTTCACGCTCAAAATATACCTTTACCTGTCCTTGAACAAACCCTATAACCTTATTTTTAAGGGCAGGAGTAAGGGTAATCCCTTCCCTTGCCAAGAAGTCGCAGTAATACAACCATTCGGCAACGGGTGCCGTCTTGACCATAATCCCCCGGCTTGCCAGCCTTTCAACCAGCTTCTTGCGGGAAAAACCGTCCTGCCTGACATAGATTTCCCCGATTAAGGCTACCTTAGCCGTTTTTTTCAGGGAGGCCGCGAGTTTAATGGCTCTTAGTTCGGCAGCAGCCCGGGTGAGGGTTTTCTTTAACTCAGGCCAGGGCTCCCGCTCCAGCCCTCTGATTATTTGCCGGGTTGCCTGCTTAAATATTTTTAAGGCTCCTTCCCTGTCCTGAGCCAGGGTTAAAAGAGCGCTTAAAATTTCCTCCAGCACATCATTGATTACAACGGCTTGCCAGGCCCGCAACCCGGCCTTAAGCCCCAGGCCAGCATAGTTATTGGCTGAATTAAGAGAAAGAAAAGCGACGTTTTGCAGCTTTCTTTCTTTGACAAATTCCTTCATGAGCAGATTGTATTGGCCAAAACGGCAGGGGCCGGATGTCTCGGGCATAAAATAAACCAGCAGTTCTTCCGTGCCTCCGTTTTGCTCAAGATAACCCATTAAACTCCCTAAAGTCAGAATCAGGGGCAGGCATTCCTTGCCGGAAGCAAAGGATTGGCCCAGCTTGAATTCTTTTTCGCCGGGGGGAGGAAGGGCTTCGGTCTTAACACCCATATAACGGAAAACAGCTCCCAGCAGGTCTGCTCCCGCACCCCCCATGGCGGGGATAATAAGTCTGACTTTATTATGACCCAAGGGGAAATCCCCTAAGAAGGATTTGACACATACTTTGCCACTGCTCATTTCAACCCGGGCAGGAACAAAAGCATCAGATGCCGGCTCCACCCTGCTGTCCCTTCTGTAATTCCGCACAATATCCAGGAAAGCCTCGACCCTGGTGTCTATCCCGGCATCGGCCGAATGGCTGTCCAGCTCCAGGGTCAAAGAGGGCTTGCTTCCCATGATGCCCCTGAAATACGTTACCAGGAAAGAGTCCGGGCCGCAGCTGAAATTGGTTACATAAACACCGAAGAGCTGGGGATGCTTTTGAACCAGCCTGGCGCCTCGAAGCATATTCTGTCCTACGGCCCAGTACATCCCCGGGTACCCCTCTTCTTCTGCCAGGGGGAGAAACTCGTAGGGGATAACAGTATAGCCCTGGGAAGCAAGCTTATGGGGAATACCCATGTTCCCCGGCTCAAAAAAGGCATTGTAAGGGCGGCCGAACAGGACAACAGCCGTTTTCTCCGGGTGCTCCTCCAGCTCCGCCAGGATTTCCCGGCCGAGGCGCCGGGATTCTTCATGGTAATCCGTCTGGGCTTTGACAGCACTGTCAAAAGCGATTCGGACCCGGGAGGCGGCAAAGCCCATTTTTAATCCCATCTCCTCAAAAGCCCGTCGGGCGTCAGCATAGCCGCCGCTCATATCCAACAAGGGGGACAGAACCTTAGCTTTTGGCAGTTCCTTAAAGGCAGCGGTAAGATAATAAGGCTCACCCTGAACAAAAGGGCAGGTAACACCGGTCAAATCACCTTTTCCTGCAGGAAGCGATTTGACCTGGGGCAAAAAATAGTAATCAGGATCTTTGTCGATAAGCCCGGCCAGGTATTCGTGGGCCAGCTCCACCGGATGGCAAAAAGGCGCCCCCTTCCTGTCCAGGCCTGCCTTGGCGGGGGAATCGGCCGTGACAACCTCAAGCCCCAGGGCGGTAAAGAAATTATAATATAACGGGTAAAGAGCCGTTGTCATGAGCAACAGGTTAACGCCTACCCTAGCCGCAGCAGCAGGAATCCTCTCCGATCGGTCACACCCGTATTTTTTATATAAGAGCTCCCCTCTCACCTTCACATAATTGACCGCACCGGCGGTGCTTTCTTTTTGAGGCAGAAAACGCGTGTACTTGCTGCAGGCTCCCCCGAAGGGGAAAACCTTGCCTTTGATGTAAAGCCTTTTGATCTCACATTTCCGGTCGCATTTTTCCTTTCCTCCCCTGCATATAAAGGACTTTCCGGCGGCCACTTCCCTGTCGGCCAGCTCGTCAAGGTGAAAAAGGGATCTTTCTACCAAGCCCAGTTCTATTCTTTTTTTTACCTCCAGGACCGCCCCGAAGGCGCCCATTAACCCCGGTTCGGGAGGAACAACGATTTCATTGCCCGTCAGGGCGGCCATCGCAGTCGGTACGGCTCTGTTGTAGCACACGCCGCCCTGCATAAACACTTTTCTGCCCACAGACCGGCTGCCCTTTACCCTGTTAATATAGTTCAGGCACACTGAATAAACCAGCCCGGCGGCAATATCCTCCCGGCTGAAACCTTCCTGGATGGCAGTTTTAATATCACTGTTGATGAAAGCGGCGCACTGGTCGCTGAAATTCGGGGGCGAGCTGCTTTTGAAAGCGATATCCGCAATATCTTCTGTTTTTAGCTTCAAAGATTCAAAGCAAGATTCCTCGAGGAAAGAACCGGTACCGGCGGAGCAAGCTTCGTTCATGGCATAATCAACGGCGGCACCATGGCTTATCAAAGTATATTTAGCGTCCTGTCCCCCGAGCTCAAAAATAGTGTCCACGTCCGGATTGAAATAAACAGCAGCGGCGGCATGGGCAATTATCTCGTTGAAAACGGCCGGGGTCAAAGCGTGGAGCCCGGCGATTTGCCTCCCGGAGCCTGTTACCCCCAAAGCTGTTATTAGCACGTTAGTGCTAATTTGTTTGCTGATTTCTCGGTAACAATCTCTTGCCGCCCCCACCGGGTCTCCCTTTGTGCGCAGATAACAGGCGGCCAAAAGGGCCATATCCTTCTCTCTAACCAGCACGGCCTTGGTAGTGGTGGAGCCGACGTCTAGCCCTAAGAGGCAGGTATCCCCGCCGTGCGCTTCCCCTCTTTTTATCTCTTTGAATTCTACCCTGGAAAGATAATTGCTTAAAGGCGATAGCAAGGAAAAGGAAAACTCCTTCTTGCCCGCGGCCTCAATCGGCTTCTTGGCCGCTGCCATAGCCCAAAGAGCGGCGCCTAAAGCTTCAAAGTTGATCGCAAAAGCAGGAATCTGAAGGCTTGAAACTTTTTCTTTTAAGAAGTCCACCATTGCCCTGTTGAGAGTTGTCCCTCCCACCAGCAGGGGAGATTCATAATTAGTCTTTCCGAGGAGTTCGAAGATTTTCTCGGCCATCATTTTACAGAGACCGGCCACAATAGCGCCCTTGGAAGCCCCTTTATTCAAAGCATGGGTGCAATCGCTCTTGCAAAAGACGGAACACCGGCCCGATACGGGGTAAGGTTCTTCCCCTTCCGCCAGCACGATAGCTTCTTCAACCTCCAGGTTTAAGCGTTTCAGCTGCTGCAAAAAAAACTCGCCCGTGCCTGAAGCACACTTACTGCCGCTTATAACATCCGTAATCCTGCCGCCGGAATCAAGTTTATAAACCATAAAATTTTCACCGCCGGCGCTGGCAATTATATCGGCACGGCAACCCTTTGCCTTAACAAAGGCATAGGCATATTCGACAGCTTCCGGTTCCGAAAGGGAGGGCAGGCCTAAGGAATGCCTGAGCTTCCTGCCCGTCACTCCGATAAAATCCGGTTTCTTGCCCAGGCTATTATACACTTTATTAAAAACCTGCTGGGGGTTTCCTTCGTGGGGCTCGGCACCGGTTGCTAAAACAACTGTTTCCTCCCCCCGCTTTTCCAGCAGCACATAGCCGACCGTGGAAGCGCCGATACAAAATCCGGCTGACAACATTTTCTCCGCCTCCTGTTTGCGGTATAAATGAAGGCTTCAACGAAGCCTTCATTTATTCTATCTTTTCCGCAGGAAAACAGCAAGAGAAAGAAAAGACAAAAGGTCAACAAAAAACCGCCTTGTAAAGGCGGTATTAATTAATTCTGATACTGGCTCCTATCATACCTGGATATTTGTTTTGACAAGCCGTGAAAATAAGCCAGGTCCGGCTCCCATTCAGCCGCTTTCCAGCTGCCGGCATCATACTCCTTTAGCACCTCCCGGTAAACAGCCGCCGTTTCAGCGGCTATCCGCGGCCAGGTGTACTTTTCCATAACCAGCTTTTTGCCTGCTTCCCGCAGTGACGCCGCTAAATTTGCTTCCGTCAGCAGGCGGATTACTTGATCCGCCAGTGAAGCGGCATGGCCGGGATAGCATTTTAAACCGTTAACATTATGGGTCACTATCTCCCCCAGGCCGCCGCAATCGGCAACAACCAGGGGAGCGCCCGCCGCCATGGCTTCCAGGGCAACGATGCCGAAGGGCTCATAAAGACTGGGAAATACTGAAACCGCAGCCTGCCGGTACATCCGGTTGCGTTCCTTGTCTGTAATAAAGCCGGGGAAATAAACCTTATCCTTGATGCCCATCCGGCCGGCCAGCTCCTCCAGCTCCCCTCTATAGGGGCCGTCACCGGCAATGACAAACCTGGCATCGGGACAGGCATCCAGAATTCGGGGCGCCGCCTGGAGCAGGAATTGTACTCCCTTTTCCGGCACCAGCCGACCTATATAAAAGATGATTCTTTCTTTGGAAGCCGGTATAGAAACCGGCTCCTCTCCTTCCCCAGCCTGAAGCAATTCAGGGAAAACCCCATTGTATATTACTTTGAGCTTATCTCCGGGAACCTGAAACAACCTTTGCAGTTCTTTCCTCATGTAGCTGCTGCAGCAAATGACCCGCCATGATTCAAAGGCAAGCCACCATTCCACGTCGCTGATGTAACGCTGCTCATCAGTATGCAGGCCGCCGTTACGGCCATATTCGGTAGCGTGGATAGTAGCGATAAGAGGTATCCTGTAGATATGCTTCAAGGCCCTGCCGGCGTAAGCCGCCAGCCAGTCATGGGCGTGGATCAAATCAAAAGGATTCTGGTTAGCCAGAGCAACCGCCTTCTCCAGCATGGCTATGTTCATATGCAATACCCACATGGGAAAGGAAACCGATGCCAAGGGATAAGGCTTAACGCGATAAACCTCGGTTCCGTCCAGATTGTCCCGGGACGAAGGCAAACCGTCTTCAGGAGCCAGCGTAATTACCGAGACATCTTCCCCCGCTTTGGCCAAAGCCAGGGAGAGGCCGTGAACATGCCTGGCCAGCCCTCCCACCACCTGCGGGGGAAACTCCCAGGAAAGCATTAAAATGCGCAAACAAATCACCTCTTGTTTTCTCTTCTTCTTATCGTATTATAACCACCTTTCTGTCTCCTTATTTTAATTTAGTCCTAATCTCTTCCAAATAAAACTATTCTAATTAATCCCATTTATGGCCTAAATATCGATATGAATTCTGCCAAAATATGAAATCTATCCTTAAAAAAAATAACCTCTGTTTGCCTTTAAACTATATCCGTCGAGATACGCTTAACCGCCAGGCACAGAGGTTTCCTATTTAAATATCTTTAAAGGTTTTTCCCTAACCCGAATCAGCAACCGGTCGGTAAAAAAGGAAATGTCTCTCCTGTCAAAACTGTCAGCCGCATATATATCTAACGGCGTTGTCGTCCTGCCGGCAAATTCGGCTTCCCCGGAAAGAAGTCGCACCGGAAAGACATCGTCAATAAAAGGAAGGTTTTGAATCTCGGCTATTTGTTTTTTGCTAAATCCTTCTACTATCAAATCAAAATCCGTTTCAACATATTCAAAGGTAAAGACATGAAGGATATAACGAAAAAAGATGGTAAATGACAGCAGTATTGTAATTATGATGATCAGACCAATCTTGCCGGCAACCCTTTTTCGTAAACCGGTTAAATTTCTCGACCTTATAAGCATCCATATCAAAGTAAATTTGTGCTTCAGCTTGCTCTAATCCCCCTTATTTTATTTAAATAGAGGATCAAATCATAGTGCCATAAAGGGTAACTATGATTTGATCCTCAGAATAATTATGCTCATGCTGTATTTAAAAACTTACAGTTACAGTTTTGAAGTAATCAACACCTGTCCACACTTGCGTACCTGTGCCAATGTAGCTTTGTCTTGAGCCTTTTGCTTCAGCAACTGCTTAGCTTCTATTTTTAATAAAAATTTTGGTTTGATTCTGTTAATATTTGCTTTTATATGGAACTCATTATAGCAGATTTTTCCTTGGTTGCCAATACCATGTTTATCCATAATTTACCTTGTATGGTCTATAAATATCCTTATTTCAGCATGCTGGAAACCGTCAGTTTTTTCCCGTCAGTCTTAAAAGTTACCGCTCCGTGGAGGTCTGTCCGGTAAACCGCAATACCCCGGTTTTTAAGCCTTTTGAGCACTTCTTCCGAGGGATGCCCGAAAGGATTGGAGCCGACGGAAATAACAGCATATTGCGGGTCTGCCAAAGCTAAAAATGCCGCACTTGTTGAGACGGCGCTGCCGTGATGAGGTACCTGTAAAACAGTGCTTTTAATATCCCCGCCGCTCTTCGCCAGGAAGGCTTCCGCCTCGCCCCCGATATCACCGGTAATCAAAAAACTGATATCCCCGTAAACCAGCCTCATCACCAGGGAATTATTGTTTTCCGCCGTTTCTGAACCCGCTTCAAGCGATGAAGAGGGATGCAGCAGCTGCAATTCAATATCTTTGCTTAGCCTCACCTTGTCTCCCGCTGCCAGGGTTAAAACCCTTATACCACTCTGGCGGGTCTCCGCCAGCAGTGTTAGGTAGCCAGCCTCCCCTGTTAATACACTGACGCCAAGCAGCTCCGGCTGGAAGGAATCCAAAAGGGAAAAAGCCCCGCCGTAATGGTCCGCGTGCGGGTGGGTGATAAACAAAGCATTTAACTTTTTTGTCTTGCGGTAATTTAAAAATGGAACCAGTACGCTTTCGCCCGGGTCCCTGGCCCCTTCAAAGGAGGCGCCGCCGGCGTCAATGACAATACTCTTTCCTGCGGGAGTCCTGATAAACAGAGAAGCTCCCTGGCCGACATCGAGGAAAGTCACTTCTAACAGCTTAGTCTGGGTTACCCGGAAACAGCAGGTCAGGACAAGCAAAAAGCAAAAAATGAGCACTGTGCCTCTGCCCCGGAGCGCCTGCTTAAGTTGGCTTAAAAAGTTCTTTAACTCCCCGGCATAAACCCAGGCTGTAATCAGAGTATAACTCAGCAAAAGGGCGGCAAGGGAAAAGCTTTTAAGCCTGACCTGAGCAAAGGGCAGCGAAGCAAAAGCTGCGGTTATAGCCAGGAACAGGCTCAAAAAGGGAGAAACCCCCAACAGTATCAAAGCCCCTAAAGGGCGCCACAAGCAAGCCGCAACCGCCGCCAACAGCCCCCCGCCCATAACAATTGACAGCAAAGGCAGCAGGGCAAGATTGGTGAAGAGGGCTACCAAGGAAACCTGGTTAAAATAGTATGCCGTCAAAGGAGCGACACCCACCTGGGCGGCCAAGGTGACAGCTGCCATGGTACGTAGAGCGGGAGGAAAAAACAAGAGCCGGGCAGAAAAACGGCCGGCTAAGAGAAAGATAAAAAATACTCCGGCATATGAAAGCTGAAAACCGGGAGAAAATAAATAAAAGGGGTTCAGGATAAGGGTGAGAAAAGCAGCCGCAGCCAGGAGGCTTGGTAAATCTCCTTCCCTTCCCAAGGCCTTAGCCCCCGCCCAAAGCAGATACATGATAAAAGCCCTTATGCCCGCAGGCTTGAAGCCCGTCAAAAGCAGAAAAAGAAAAAGAAGCAAAACGCTTACAGGATAGCGGTATTTTTCTTTCACCCTGGCGAATGCCATTATTTTTAAGGCTAAAAAAGCGACCAGGCCGACATGGAGGCCTGAAACAGCCAGCAGGTGAGCAGCACCGCCGGCTATGAAGTTTTCCTCAACTTCCGGTGACAGACCGGAACGCAGACCGAAGAGAATCCCTCCCAGGAGAGACGCCTGGTCCCGTGGCAGGTTTTCGGCAAAAAAAGCAAGGGTGCTTTCCTTCCAGGTGTAAATCCCGGCCAGCAGGCCGGAAGTTTCTGCGGGGGGCAAAAGAACTGCCCGCCCGGGAGAAAGATAGAGATGGGCCCCCGCCCCCTGGGATAACATAAACTTGTTATAATCAAACCCGCCGGGATTACGGGGCCCGGTAGGCAGTCCAAGCTTCCCCTTGACAAGCAGACGATCGCCGTAATGGTAATGCTTTAACTCGTCTCTACTCTCCCCGTTGCCGTACTCAGCAACCACCCGCACCCGGCCGGAGGCAGGGTGTTTCCATCTTTCTCCTTCTGTTTCTCCTGTCACAAATTCGGCTTCCAGGAGGTATATCGTCCTGTCATAATATTGAACCGGTTCCGCAGCTACCCTGCCTGCCAGGGAGACATTATTACCGGCAAACCGGGACAGGTTTCCCTGAAAACTGCGGGCCGACGTCTGGTAATTAAAGAGAGCGGCAAAAAAGATTAGAGGCAGAAACGGTACTACCGCCGGCCTTTCCTTTAAGAGGCAGACTGCCAACACTGTTACCCCCAAGGCTAAAACAGCAGTAAGGGCTAATAAACGTGATGATAAAGGGAATAAAAGCCGGGCTGCCATTAAACCCGTGATGTAAATTAGTGTTATTACTACCAGGGGACGGCGCAAACAGGTCTCTCCTTCCATGTATTCCATTATATGGTTCTGCATGGAAAGAGGTTTTCCTCCCTTTCCCAGCCGGGAAAGAAACGAAAGGCTCCCGCTCTCTTTATTGCTGCCTTTATTAACCTTAAAAATTATAAGACTTATCTTTTACCTCATAACGCTGAAAATCCTTGACAAGCTTGCTGTTTAATTCCACATCAATCAAAATACCGTCTTCTTCATAACTGAAAGATTTAACATCCGCCTCGCTCTTTAAATAAGAAAAAAGCTCGCCTTTTTCATAGGGCAGCAGAAGCCTCATTAAAACATACCCCTGAAACACGATGTTGCTTATTAGCGCGGCTAATGCGGCAATCCCGATTTTTTTCCCAGCGGATATATATGCCTTATCGTGGTTTATTAAGGGCAGCTGTGTGGAGGTTAATTCTGCTTTGTTAAAAACATAAATCATAGGGACTTTCTCGGCGCCGATTTGCCTTAAGGTTTCGTTTGTGACTTCCATCTGCCTTAAATGGTTTGGGTTGGCATAATCCACCACATGCAGCAGCAAATCCGCCTCCCTGACTTCATCTAAGGTTGTGCGGAAAGCTTTGACAAGATTGTGGGGCAGCTCGCTGATAAAACCGACGGTATCGGACAAAAGAAAAGTTTTGTTGCCGGGTAAGGTAATGCTTCTTACTGCGGTTTCGAGGGTAGCAAAAAGCATGTTTTTCTCCAGGACCTTTTTTTCTTCCGCTCCCTTGTAAAGCTCCACCATGGCGTTCATCAGGGTAGACTTGCCGGCGTTTGTATACCCTACCAGGGCAACCACAGGCAGTTCTGCCTTGTCGCGTCTTTTCCGCCGAGTTTTACGTTCCTTGCCGATTAACTCCAGTTCTCTATTCAACTCGGTTATTTTAGCTTCGATTTTACGGCGGTCAAGTTCTAGTTTCTTTTCCCCCACACCCCGGGTGGTAGTGCCTACACCCCCTGCCTGGCGGCTCAATGAACGGTATGAGCCTGCAAGCCGCGGCAAGATATACTGCAGACGGGCTGCCTCCACCTGAAGTTTAGACTCTCTGGTTTTAGCCCGCCGGGCGAATATCTCCAGGATCAGAGCAGTCCTGTCCATGATAATCCGCCCGAGTTTTTCTTCAAGGTTGCCAAGCTGGGACGGCGAAAGCTCATTGTTAAAGACGACAACAGCGGCGTTTACCTCCTCTAGCGCCGGCAGCAGCTCTTCCACCTTGCCCGAGCCGATATAGTAGGCCTTGTTAATCTCTTTCAAGTTTTGTTCAATAGTGCCGGCAACCTCTAACTCACAAGCCTCGGCCAGGTTTGCGAGCTCCTCCATGGAAGCCTGAAAATCCAATTGGTTATTGATATTAACCCCTACAAGTAAGGCTCTTTGTTTTTCATTCATAATTCCTATCTCCCCGATAAATGAGAGTCTGTTTACCTTAAGCCATCAACAAGACTCAGCCTATTTGGCTGAACTCAATATTTACTGGAAAAATCATATCACATCCGGCGGCAGGCAGCAAATTGAAATGCTGCGAGCAGCTATCCTGCTGTTGCTATCGGCCGGAGTATTATACATAATTAAAAAAGACAACAGGGGACTCTTTTAAACAAGAAAAGCATGATGGAGGTACTTCATATTGTAGTCCTGTTCCGTTCACTGGTTTTCGGACAAGTAGGCCTTTTCTTGCTGGCGCACCTTATAATCCTTGTTTTAATGATCCTGGCTTTAAGCCCCTTTCCCCGGCTATTAATTAAGAAAAAAATGGGTATATAACGGCTTTTTAATGTTTCATTAGCTTATCATGAATGAATAAGGCACAAAAGGACAAGATAACATAATACTGTTAAAATAATTTGAACCATTTTACCGGGGAGGTATCGAAATGAATACCGCAGCGGAAACCGCATCCAGCTTGATGACAGGTTTAGCCATGATGAAAATAGGTGAAATAAAATGGATTAAGAAAAAGAAGCCCGATTTAGGTCCTCTGGACGCCCTGGTGGCCCCCCTGGCCCTGGCACCCTGCACGTCGGATATTCATACTGTCTGGCAGGGAGCCTTGGGCGAACGAAGCAACATGATTCTTGGCCATGAGGCCATCGGAAAGGTGGCCGAAGTAGGCAGCCGGGTTAAAGATTTTAAGCCGGGCGATCAAGTTGTCGTGCCGGCCATCACCCCTGACTGGGATACCCTGGAAATACAACAAGGACTGCACCAGCACAGCGGCGGCATGCTCGCTGGTTGGAAATTTTCCAATATCAAAGACGGTGTTTTTGGTGAATTCTTTCATGTAAATCATGCCGATATGAACTTGGCACACCTGCCCGAAGGAATCCCTCTGGAAGCAGCCGTTATGATGCCCGACATGATGACAACAGGAATTCACGGTGCGGAGTTAGCTGATATCCAAGTTGGTGATACTGTGGCAGTATTAGGTATTGGCCCCGTCGGGTTAATGGGCGTTGCCGGAGCCAGAATCCGCGGCGCCGGCAGGATTATTGTTGTGGGAAACAGGCCCGTGACGATTGAAGCGGCAAAATTCTATGGAGCAACGGACATAGTGAATTATAAAGAAGGGCCTATTCATGAACAGATCCTGGAGCTGACCAAAAACAAGGGAGTGGACGCAACAATCATTGCCGGAGGCAATGCAGACATCATAGCTGACGCCGTAAAAATTACCGCTCCCGGCGGCTCTATCGGAAATGTCAACTACTTTGGGGAAGGAGAATACCTGCCGATTCCACGTCTCGAATGGGGTGTTGGTATGAGCCACAAAACAATCAAGGGAGGGCTTACCCCGGGAGGACGCCTGAGAATGGAGAAAATGATAGCCCTCGTGCTGAATAAGAGAATTGATCCGACTAAGATGGCCACTCATGTTATGAAAGGTTTTGAAAATATCGAGAAAGCGCTCCTGTTAATGAAAGACAAACCCGATGACTTGATCAAGCCTGTGGTATTGGTCTAAGGATAAATTAGAACGCACAAAGGGCTGCCGTCTTATAAGCGGCGGCTCATACTTTTAAACGCCGGCTTATATTTTCAAGCAGTCCCTCTTTACTCTCCTAATCACCTCCCTTTAGATAAGGGCGGCCTCCACCGCCGTACCGCAGCAAGTTCTTCCTGTTTGCCAAACCGCACTCCCGGAATTATGCAAACTTATAAAACCCTTTACTTTTACAAAAAAATGGGTTACAATTATAATTGATTATTTGAATACTTGTTCATACATTCCTAAGGAGGAGTACCATGATAGACGGCCGGGATACAGGAAAAACAAAAAACTCAAGTCTTGCCTTTGATAAAATAGAAGAGTTCCGCAATTCCCTGGGCGAGGAGGATGTTCTCAGGCTGGCGGAAACCTTTAAGACCCTGGGTGACGGAACCCGGATCAAAATTGTCCACGCCCTGTCCCGCGCCGAATTGTGCGTAAGCGATCTGGCTGCGCTCCTGGAAATGTCCTCGTCAGCCATTTCGCACCAGTTAAGAATTCTAAGAAACCTGAAACTGGTTAAATACAGAAAAGAAGGGAAAATGGTCTTCTATTCCCTTGACGACGAACACATAATCGGTTTGTTTAACCAGGGACTGGAGCATATCCGTCATAACTGACAGCAGCCGCCGAGGAGGTCTTCATCATGGCGAAAATAGTAAACACTACAAGCATAAACTCCGATTGTGCTTGTCTTCTTAAGGAAAGGCGCCGGGAAAATAAAAATTGTTGTATGGAAATATGGCAACAAAAAATGAAAACCGCAGCCTTCATTGCGGGTGTTTCTCTTTTTCTTGCCGCCTTTTTTCTTCCCCTGTCTCCTGTCAAAACAGTAATATTCTATGGCAGCGCTTACCTGCTGGCAGGCGGGGAAATCATGTTTAAAGCCCTGCTCGGCCTTTTCAAGGGCAGTTTTTTCGACGAATATTCATTAATGACTATCGCTACTCTCGGCGCCTTTGCCATTGAAGAATATCCGGAAGCCGTAGCTGTGATGATATTTTTCCGTACCGGAGAAATCCTCCATAACCGGGCTGTGAATCATTCCCGCCGTTCAATTCGCGCCATGTTAAACCTGATACCTGACCGGGTTAATTTAATGAAGGGCAATGAAGTTGTCCTCATGGCTCCTGAAAAAGTTGAAATCGGCGACACCATTATAGTAAAACCCGGCGAAAGAGTGCCACTGGACGGAAAGGTAATCAAAGGAGAATCTTTCCTCGATACTGCAGCTATTACGGGGGAAGCCGTCCCTCTAATGGTAGAGGCCGGAGCCCTGGTCTACAGCGGCTCCATCAACACAGGCGGCGTTATCTGGCTGGAAGTCACCAAAAGGCTTTCCCAGTCAACAGCCACAAAAATACTGGAACTGGTGGAAAACGCTGCCGCCAAAAAAGCGGCTCCCGAAAGGTTCATCACCAGGTTTGCCCGCTATTACACGCCGGCAGTGGTGGCGGCTGCCTTTTTGCTGGCTGTTGTCCCCACCTTGTTTTTACCCGGAACTCATTTTTCCGGCTGGCTGTATCGTTCCCTGGTATTTCTGGTTATTTCCTGCCCTTGCGCCCTAGTCATTTCAATTCCTCTGGGTTTTTACGGAGGTATCGGAGCCGCTTCCCAAAAAGGTGTCCTTGTTAAAGGGGGCGACTTTTTAGAAGCCTTGCGGGATGTGGAAACAGTCGTTTTTGATAAAACAGGCACTCTTACCAGGGGTGTTTTCCGGGTAACGGCCTTTAATGAAGTCAACGGTTTCTCCCAAAAAGACCTGCTCGCCTACGCCGCCCTTGCCGAAGCCTATTCCAACCACCCTGTCGCAAGGGCTATTTTGGCATTCTTCGGCAAAGATGTTAAAAAGGAAAATATTGAGCGTTATGAAGAAATAGCCGGGTTAGGCATCATTGTCACGGCGGCGGGTCAAGAAATCCTGGCCGGAAACGACAAATTGATGAAAAAATACGGCATTGAAACGGAAACAATACCACAATCCGGGACAGTTGTCCATGTTGCCGTAGAAGGCATTTATGCGGGCTACTTAGTTATCGCGGATGAAATAAAGCCGGAAGCCTGCGAAACAATCCGGAAACTAAAAGATTTAGGCATTAAGAAGCTGGTGATGCTGACGGGTGACAGGACAGACGCCGCCCGGGAAGCCGCCCGGGAATTAGGCTTTGATGATTTTTATGCGGGATTGCTGCCTCAAGAAAAGGTGGCAATAGTGGAAGAGCTTTATCTCAATAAGGGGAAGGGCAAACTTGCTGCCGTGGGCGACGGTATTAACGACGCTCCTCTCCTGGCAAGGGCCGATATCGGTATTGCCGTAGGCGGCCCCGGCTCAGACGCAGCCATTGAGGCCGCCGATGTCGTGCTTGCCGGTGATGAGATTTTAAGACTGCCGCAGACCATTAAAATCGCTCGCAAAACCGGCCGCATCATCCGCCAGAATATAATTTTTATTCTGGGAATAAAGGCTTTATTCCTTATCCTGGGGGCAACAGGAACGGCTACCATGTGGTGGGCAGTTTTTGCCGATGTCGGTGTCACATTGGCAGCAATTTTAAATGTTGGCAGGCTGCTGCCTTCCCGTAAAAAATAACTTTCACTTCCCGGCCTCCAAGCCCGTCCCTTTTGGGCCGGGTTTATTTTTATTCAAAAGTAACACCCAATAGCCTGAGCTAATAGTATGGTAGTGACATTAATAAAATATCCCACAGGCTAAATGTCAAGGGGTGAGAACCGGAAAATATTGATTAGGGGACAATGTCCCCTGGTAAACAGGTTTCCAATTAAATTATCTGAGGAGGGATACATAATGAAAAAAACTTACCTTTGGTTTGCAGCTTTATTATTGGCAGTATCTGTTATCGCTTTTTCCCTCACAGGCTGCGGTGAAGGGGAAAAAGAACTTACAAAAATACGCTTGAACGAAGTGACCCGCTCCGTTTTTTACGCTCCCCTGTATGCTGCCATTAACCTCGGTTTTTTTGAAGAGGAAGGAATTGCCTTGGAGATAACCACCGGTCAGGGAGCAGATAAAGTTATGACTGCCGTCTTATCAGGGCAAGCCGATATCGGCTTTATGGGTCCGGAAGCAACGCTCTACGTTTACAACCAGGGACAGGACAACTATGCAGTAAATTTCGCCCAACTGACTAAAAGAGATGGGGCTTTTCTGGTAGCCAGGGAACCGGATCCCGGCTTTACCTGGGAAAAGGTCAGAGGAACTACAATTATTGGCGGACGCCAGGGCGGGATGCCCCTGATGACTTTGGAATACGTGCTGAAAAACAAAGGAATCGTGCCCGGCAAAGATGTGGAAGTACTGACAAATATTCAGTTTGCTTTGATGGCAGGGGCTTTCACCGGGGGAACAGGTGACTATGTGGCTCTTTTTGAACCGGTGGCAGCTACGCTGGAAAAGGAAGGCAGCGGTTTTGTGGTGGCCTCGATTGGCGAGGACAGCGGCGAAATACCCTACACGGTCTTCTCGGCACGGAAAAGTTTTATGGATGAAAACCAAGAGTTAATCCAAAAATTTACCAACGCCCTTTACCGGGGCCAATTGTGGGTATTCTCCCATACGCCCGAAGAAATAGCCACCGCTATGAAATCTTCTTTCCCCGACGCCGAACTGGAAATCCTGACCGCTGTTGCCGGCCGGTATAAAGAAATTGACGCCTGGGCCCAAACGCCGGTATTTACAGACGACGCTTTTAACCGCCTCCAGGATGTCATGGAACTGGCCGGAGAACTTGATAAAAGGGCTCCCTATGAAGTGCTTGTAACTAATACTTTTGCCCAAAAGGCAGTAGATACCATTAAAAATTAAGAGGAGGTGCTCGTATGAGGGCAGGCCCGTTACTGGCAATAAAAAACATATCTAAAATCTTTTTCAGCCCGGCAGGTGAGGTCCCCGCCCTCAATGATATAAACTTAAATATCTATACCGGAGAATTTATTAGTATCGTCGGCCCCAGCGGCTGCGGCAAATCTACACTCCTAAACATAATTGCCGGGTTAAT